>CAYVPZ010000020.1:0-18211 GCA_964453955.1 uncultured Solibacteraceae bacterium
CGTAGCTGGGCGCGTAGCCTTCGCGATCCACGAAATCGGCGATGAAGTCGAGCAAACGCTTCTGTTTGGGGGTAAGGGCCATTTTTCGTGCCTCGGCCTATTATGGGCGAATAAAAGGAGAAGAGTCAAGGAAATTGATAAACTGCTGGCGTGATGAACCGTCGTTCCATCCTCACGTTTGGGGCTGCCGCTGCCGCCGCTTCCGCTGCGCAGGCCCCGCCACTGCCGGCTGCACCACCGGCCGCACCCGCGTCGCCGTTTACCGATCCGGACTTCGGCTTTACCGCTCAGATTGCCCTGGGCGCCTCCTACTATCGCGCGGGCAATCCCGGAAAGCTGCTCGCTATCGCCGCAAAAATCAAAGCCGGGGACTTCGAGTCCGCCTGGCTGGCGTATCACGGCGCAGGCGTGGAAGCGCGCACGCTGGCGCAAGCGGCCGCCGCCAAACGGCACAACGTCAGCGCGCGTGAAGCTTACCTGTGGGCCGCGGGCTGCTTCAGCGCCTCGCTCCGCTTCCTGGATGGCACCAGCGACCCCGAACGGATGCTCCCCTGCTGGCAGGAGTATGCCGCCTGCTGGTCCTCTGGGGCCGCGCTGTTCGACCCGCCCATCGAGCGCCTGGGAATTCCGTATGAAGGCGCCAGCCTGACGGCCTGGTTCCTGCGCGTGGACAGCTCGCGCCGCCCCCGGCCGCTGGTGCTGCTCAACACCGGCGCCGACGGGCTGGAGAACAGCATGTATGTTCTGGGCGGCGCTGGCGCGCTGGCGCGCGGATACAATTGCCTGATCTTCAATGGTCCGGGGCAGGGCGATTCGCTGTGGGTGCGCAAGCTGTACTTCCGTCCGGATTGGGAGAAGGTGATTACGCCGGTGGTGGACGCCATGGTGCGCCACCGCGAGGTCGATCCGAAGCGCATCGCCCTGGTGGGTGTCAGTCAGGGCGGCTACTGGGTGCCGCGGGCGCTGGCGTTCGAGCACCGCATCGCCGCCGGGGTGGCCGATCCGGGCGTGTGGGACGTGTCGGAGGCCTGGCTGGGTCACCTGCCCGCATTCGTTCGTCAGGCGCTCGATTCCGGCGACAAAGATCAGTTCGACCGCATGCTGCAAATGGGCGCCGCGGCGAACGTGCGGTCCCGGATGACGCTGCGTTTTCGCGTGCGCCCGCTGGGGATCGCGTCCTGGTACGACGCGTTTCGCGCCGTGCAGGCATACAATCTCAGGGACGTCGCCGGCGCGATTCGCTGTCCCATGCTGATCACCGATCCCGAGGGCGAGCAGTTCTTCCCGGGCCAGCCGCAAAAGCTGTACGACGAGTTGCGCTGCCCGAAGACGATAATCCACTTCACGCGCGAACAGGGCGCCGCCGAGCACTGCGAAGTTGCCGCTCCGGGGTATCGGGACTTCCAGATCTACAACTGGCTGGACGAGACGCTGGCCTGAGGCGCCCCCTCACTTCCCGCGCTTCAGCTCCACGCACTCCTTCAAGCCGTTTCCAAAGGAGAGAATCGTGGGCAGCGCGGCGGAGGTCACCGCCACGGGCTTTCCCTGCGCGGCCGCGTCGCAGACCTGTTCGGCCGCCAGCGCGCCGCGATGCCAGAAGCGCAGGTTGTGCTCCAGCAGAATCGCCGTGCTCAGCGCCAGCGCCGCAAGCCCCAGAATGGCCCGCTTCCTCGACGCCACCGAGGCCACCACATGGCCGGCCAGCACGAAAAACGGCACGGCCGGCAGGTAGTAGATTCTCTGTCCCAGCCCCGACTCTCCAATCAGGGCCAGATGAAGCGCCGGCACAATGGCGCAGGCGGTGGCGGCCAGCAGCGGCCCGGCCACGCGCAGGCGCAGGCCGCCGCTGCTCCACAGCAGAAGAAGAACGGCCCCGCATCCCAGAAGGAGCGCCGCGGCAACCCAGCCGCCGGTGGATTCGGTCCAGTTGAGCGGGAACAGCAGGATTGTCCACAACCGCAGAAACAAGGCCTTCACGGTGGACACGAGGTGCAGCGAGAGAATCGCCGGCCGCCCGGTGGACGGGTCCAGATATCCACCCGGACCATGGAACAACGACCACCGGTAAGCGAACATCGCCACGCAAACTACCACCGAGCCAGCCAGAAACACCCGCACCGTGCGATCGCGCAGTCTTCCTCCGGCGGCGGCCAGGCCGAGGATGATCACCGGGGCCGAGTACGCGCTCTCCTTGCAGAGGATGGCCATCGTCAGCAGAACCAGGGCGAGCGCCACCGGAACCCAGGGCCTCCTCGCCGTGGGACGAAACACCAACCACGCCGCAGTGAGCGACAACGCACAGGCCAGCAGGTCGAAGTTGTCGGAGGCCCAGGTAACCACTTCCGGGCGCGATGCGTGCATTCCGAACAACAGCGCGGAGGTGAACGAAACCAGCGCGTTTCCCCAGAGAGCCCGGACCACCGCAAACAGGAGCGCGCAATTCACCAGGTGAACGGCCAGCATGCAGCAATGCCACGGGAACGGACGCGCGCCCGCGAAGGCGTGGACCAGGCCGTACCAGATGTAGCCAAGCGGGCGAAAGGCCCCGTCGCCGCCGGGAACCACGAAGTTGCGCGCGATGCGCGCCGGATCGAGCGTGGCGCGCCCCACCAGAATGTAGTCGTCACTCACGAGGGGGTCGTGAAGATTCGGGATGAACGCGAGCGCCGTCAGTGCGAGCGCCACCAGCAACAGCGGCAGGTCGGCGGATCGCGGGGTTCCGGCGAGCGCCCCATTGCGGCGGCAGGCGATCAGCAGCAGCGCCCCGGCAATCAGGGTGAAAACGGTTTCCAGCGTCAGGGGTGACCGAATCCACACCGGCCCGAGCCAGAACCACCCCACCAGCGCGCGTATCGACAGGAGCACCGCGACGCACGCCGCCCCGGCGACAAGAATTCGACCGGCCACGCGTTCCACACGGGACACCTTATCAGATTCGGATAGTGGATCAGTTCTTCCAGTCTGGTGGGGCAGGATTGTATCCTGCAGCGGGTTTGTAACCCGCGCCGGTCGCCGATTAGAAATCGGCGCGCAGGGTACCAACCTGCCCACACATGGCGGCAAGCCGCAAACCCCGGCAGGCGGGTTGAGAACCCGCCGCAGGTTGGGAACAGTTGGGAACCTGCCCCACATCAAATCGTCGCGGCACGCGAAGAAACGAGCGGATAGTAGTACATCCTGAACCGGCGGACTTCCCGGATCGGGAACAAACCCGCCCGCGCCGGTGTCTACGTGTCCATGCACGACATCAGGCTCGCTCTGCGTCTGTTCCGGAAATCGCCGGGTTTCACATTTCTGGCGGTGTTGTGTCTGGCCCTGGGGATCGGGGTCAACGCGTCCATCTTCAGCCTGCTCGATTCGGTCTACCTGCGCCCGTTGCCGGTGGGCAACGCGGATCGCGTGGTGGTGCTCAGCCGCGGCGGCAATCCAATGGTCTCCTGGCTCGCCTGGGCCGAGTACCGCGAACTGCGCGACCGCAACCAGTCTCTGGCCGGGCTGGCGGTCTCGGAGCCGGAAGAGTCCGACCTGAGCTTCCAGGGCAACGCCGCGCTGATTGGCGCCGAACCGGTGTCGGGCAACTACGCCGCGGTGCTGGGGGCGCGAACGCTGCTGGGCCGCTGGTTTAGTCGCGAGGACGAACCGGTGGCGGTGATCAGCTACAGCGCCTGGCAACGGGTGTTTCACGGCGATCCCCGCGTGCTCGGCAAAATCGTCCGCTCCGAGTCGCACACGTACACCGTGGTGGGGGTGGCTCCGCCGGAGTTCGCCGGCATCTACATGCCGCTCCGGATTGACCTCTGGGTGCCCTTCCGCTTCTGGGCCGGAGACCACGCGGACCACATGCGCGTGATGGTGTTCGGCAGTCTGAAGCCCGGCGTCAACGTGGCGCAGGCAACTGCCGAGCTCAACGCCACCGCCACCGCAATCCATCGCGAGAACCCGGCGCTGGCGAAGGACGCCACCGCGCCCCTGACGGTGGAACTGGTTCGCGGCATTCCCAACCCGGTGGGCCGCCGCATGGCCATGCCCGTAGTGATTCTGCTGATGACGGTGGTGGCGCTGGTGCTCCTGATCGCCTGCGTGAACGTGGGCAACCTGCTGCTGGCGCGCGGCATGGGACGCCAGCGCGAGATGGCCGTCCGCTTCGCACTGGGCGCCAGCCGGATGCGCGTGCTGCGCCAGTTGATGACGGAGAATCTCGCGCTGGGCCTGCTGGGCGGCGCGGCCGGGGTCCTCGCCGGGTATGCGAGCAACCGTTTGATTCAGGCGGGCCTGACCACGCTGCCGTTCGGCGAGGCGCTGCGATTCGATCTGCCGCTGGACGTTCGAGTCCTTCTCTACTGCGGTTTCGTCGCGCTGCTCACCACGCTGTTGTTCGGACTCCTGCCGGCCTGGCAGGGAAGCCGCGACGACCTGGCCACGGTGCTCAAAGGCGCCGGCGTCACCGGCGGGCGGTTGCGCTTGCGCCTGGCGACTTTGACCGGACAAATTGCCCTGTCCCTGGTGCTGCTGCTGACGGCCGGGCTGTTCGTCCGCGCCATTCTCCGCTTTCACAACACCGATCCCGGCTTTGCCAGCCGCAATCGGCTGTACGCCCCCGCTTTCGTGCCGGCGCCGCAGTTCACCGCCGCGTCCGGCCGGGTTTTCTACGATCGGACGCTCGATCGTTTGCGCGCGCTCGCGGGTGTTCGCAGCGTCGCGCTGACCACCAGGCTGCCGTTGTATGCCGCGGGCATTGCGGGCAGTTGCGTCGCGCGCGATACGGACAAGCCGGCGCCGGCCACCGATATGATCGTGGGGGCCGGGTATCTGGACACGCTGCGAATCCCTCTGCTCGAAGGGCGCGATTTCAGCGACGCCGATAAAGCGGACGGTCCGCCGGTGGCCATCGTGAACCAGACGCTGGCCAGGCGGCTGTGGCCCCACGAACCGGCCACCGGCCGCAGCTTCCGGTTGGGCTGCGACCATGCGCGAACGCTGCAGGTGGTGGGCGTGGCGCGCGATTCGAAAATCCGCTCGCTCAACGAAGTTACCTTGCCGCACGTGTACCTGCCGTTCTCGCAGGCCTACGACGGCGGCATCGTATTCATCGTGGTGGAGACGGCTGGCGACCCCGGCCCCATGATGGACCCCGTACGCAAAACGCTGGTCTCCGCCAACCCCGATTTCCGTACGTATGGCGTCAAGCGGCTCAGCGACTCGCTGGACGCTTCCTTCTGGCAGGCCCGCTTCGAGGTGTGGGTGCTGGGCATTCTGGGGACTCTGGCGCTGCTGCTGGCGGCGGTGGGGATGTACGGCGTGATCGCTTACCACGTAACGGCGCGCACGCGGGAGATCGGCATTCGCGTGGCTATCGGCGCCCGGCCCGCGGATGTGTTCCGTCTGGTGCTCGGCCAGGGCCTGCGCGTCACTGTGGCGGGCATCGCCATTGGACTGCTGCTGTCGGCGATGGCGTCGCGGCTGCTGGCGAATCTGCTCTACGGCGTGAGCCCAACAGACCCGGCCACCTGGGCTGCGGCCGTGGCGGTGTGGCTGGCGGTCGCGCTGGCGGCCTGCTGGCTGCCGGCCCGGCGAGCCGCGCGCGTGGAGCCGGTGGTGGCTCTTCGTCAGGATTAGTTTGTAACCTGACAATTCATTCGATCAGTAGAAAGTATCCGCCTCGAAGCGGAAAACTTACGCTGTAACTCCGTCTGTCCGCCAGCAGACGATTGTGCCCGTTCCACTTGCACGGTGGCGAAAAACGTGCATCACCATGGGCGGAGGAAGTGGAAGTATGCGGTGGTGGATGCTGGCCATGGCCCTGGTGGTCACTCTGGCGGCCATCCTCGGATTTACCGGTATTGTGGCAGTGTCGGCCCTTCTCGGGAAATTGCTGTTCCTCGTGTTGCTGGCCGCTTTCCTGGCCACCATCGTGATGAGCATTTCACGGCACGCCTGAGCGCAAAGGAGATCAAAAATGGCGGAAAGAAATACAGCGGTGTTCGGCATGTATCCGGACAGAGTCTTCGCGGACGAAGCCGTGGACGCATTCCGGCGGGCGGGTTTTCGCAGCACGGACGTTTCGTACCTGCACCCCGAAAACACCGGTACGAAGGATCTGGCACACGAGAAGCATACGAAAGCGCCGGAGGGAGCGGTGATGGGGATGATTCCCGGCGCAATCGTGGGCGCCGGTCTGGGCTGGCTCGCGGCGATGGGGTTGCTGGCCGACCCTCACCTCGACCCCTACATCGCGCCGGTGGTGGCATTGCTGATCGCGGCCGGGCCAATCGTGTCCGCTCTGGCCGGCCTCGGCGCGGGCGGTCTGCTGGGCGCCTTCATCGGCGCGCTGATTGGCGCCGGGCTGCCGGAATACGAAGCCCGGCGGTATCGGGGAAGGGTGCGCAATCGCGGCGTGCTGCTCTCGGCCCACTGCGACAACGCGGTGTGGGTGAAGCGGGCGCGAAAAATCCTGGCGGAGACAGGCTCCACGAACATTGCCACACGCAGCGAGGCCAAAGCGGACTTCGCCGCGTCGGACAAGCCCCATCACCGCCGGGTCACCGTCGGCATCTAGCGGGTGCGCGAGCGCTCCATCGCACTTACTGAGCCGCGAACGTTAGAGAGCGGAGTTTAGAACGGTTCCGCGGCGCGCGGCGCCACCAGCCGGTACGAGACGAAGGCAAAGCGCTTGCTGTCGGGCGCCCACGAGTTGACGTTCAGCGTCCCCTGGCCGCCGAACAACGTCACCAGCACCTTCGGATCGCCGCCGGCAATCGGCGCCAGCTTCAGCACCACGTCCTTGTTGGGTGGGTGCTCCTTCACCGACTTGTCGTAGCTGATGTAGGAGATCCACTGGCCGTCGGGCGACGGGTGCGCGAACCAGTCCGCCCCCACGGGGCCGCGCGACACCTGCTCCTGCCCGGAGCCGTCGGGGTGCATGCGCCAGATCTGCATCAGGCCCGTGCGCACGGAGTTGAAGTAGATCCACTTCCCGTCGGGCGTATAGTCGGGACCGTCGTCCAGCCCTTCGGCGGTGGTCAGGCGTTTCTCTTCACCGCCCTCCACGGGGATGGTGTAGACGTCGAAGTTGCCGTTGCGTTGCGCGCAGTATGCCAGCGTCTTTCCATCGGGCGACCAGCCGTGCCAGTAGGAAGGCTGCGCCTTCACCACCAGCTTCGGCTCGCTGCCGCCGGCCGGAACAATCCAGATCTGCGATTGCCCGCCGGCGCTGGCTGCACTGATGGCGATCTGGCCGCTGATGGCTATCTGGGTTCCGTCGGGCGACAGGCCGTGATCGTTGTTCAATTGGACCTTGCCGGTCTCGATGCGCGTGGGTTCGCCGCCCGCGGCCGCCAGCCGGTACAGGCCGCCGCCCTGGTTGTAGTACATCCACTGGCCGTCGCGCGACCAGTTCGGCGCTTCGAAATGCTCGTGCGTGCGGCGCACGACCTGGCGCAGACCGCTGGCGATGTCCACCACTTCCAGCGTGCTCTCCAGCACGCGATCCTTGTCCGCCACCACGCCGTCGTTGCGCAGCACCACATTCGAGAACGTGGCGATCTCGATATTCGCCGGATTGTGCGCGCACACGCCCAGGCCGGCGTACACCGTTTCCGGCAACTGCACGCTCAGCGAGGCGACCGGATGAAACACGCCGTCCTTCGACGCGACCTCCGCGAGGAACACGTTGCCGGTGCGTTCGAGGCGCAGCGTGGCGGGCGCCTGAATGGGCGTGCGAACGTCGAAGGTGGGCCCGCCCTTTTCCGCACGGTACTGCATGGCCAGCAGCCCCTCGTTGTGCGACATGACATCGACGTAGGGATCGTCGGCGGCCGTGCCCGCCCGCAGAATCACCCCGGCCTTCTTGTGCGGCTCTCCCACGGTGGTGGCAAAGGCCACGTCGGCGGTAATGCTGACGTCGCCGGCCAGCTTCCGCCACAGGAATCGGAACGAGTCGGACGTGGCCCACATGTTCACGCCGCTGCCCGTGAGCGTGTAGGTCTTCGCGGTGGCGTCCCAGGTGGCTGCGCCTTTGTGGTCCACCACGCCAACGTCGGCCGTATCCGTGAAGACTCCGAGACTGGATTGTGAAAACACCGGGAGGCTCACGGTGCCCATGATAACCGGAAGGACGAGGTTTCTGATCCGCACCAATCCAGCATACTCTGCTCAACGGACACGCGATGGTCGATGGGGGTTCTGCTGGTGGAAGGGGATATGTCAACAGGGGATGATGTGGGGGGCACGGGCGCGCTTCCTGGAGCGCCGTCCGGGAGCCATTCTCAGAGTGCCCGACCACACGTCCAGGACCCGTCAATGAGCGCATTGCCCTGTTATCACCGCTTATTTCTCTTCGTGCGGAATGGGCACGGCTCGGCCATTGATACAGATCCTCGCAACAGCGCGGCGCGGAGACTACGTAGTTGCGGTGGCAACGGGCGGCTGCTCCTTCGCCCCCATGATCAGCAGCCAGAGCATGGCGGCAAGCTCGGCCAGAAACACCGGCTGGAAGTAGCGGAAAAGAGCGTCCGTGTAGTCTGGAGCGAGGAACCAGGTCATGCCGACGACGACCCAGGCAATCCCGTCAAGCAGGAGCCAGTACCCGAGCCAGCGCGGTAAGAAGCGCGAGCGCACGACCAACCATCCAAAAGGCAACAGCCACAATCCCCAAAACGTCTGGTTGATGCCGTTCGCCTGCCCATGCATCCGGATCAGGAGCATGCCGATAGCCTCGCGCGTGTGGCCGTCGAAGGCGGCGAAGGCGTCGCCGCCGCGAAAGACGAGAAGCGCGGCCGCGCTGAGGACCACGGTTACGAGGCCGAGAGCGGATGAAACCAGCACCAGAGCCACTAGCTGTCGCGCGCGGTGGCGGTCCACGTCTTCAAAGAGGCGATAGAGCGACAGGCTCAGGCCGATGAAGATGACCGCGCCCAGCGTCTCGGCAAGCATGCCCCAACGGTAGAGGGTTTCGTGCCCGAGGACACGCGCTGTGGTTGCGGCAGCGTCGTTGTGTACGACCGTTTGCGAGGGGACATATAGCAGGTAGAACGGCCCCAGGGCGAAGCCCAGATACCACAGGCCAGCGATGCGGGCCGTCCTCTTCAGCGACGTCATGCGAACCTCCAGCGTTAGGGGGTTACGCGATATGGGCTAAAGAAGTTCGGGGAAAATTGTGGCCAAGCCACACCGCCGATTCCAGCGGCGGTGCCGGTCCAGGTGCACACTTATGATGTCGCTCGTCATAGACCGTGGGCGATCAATCGCCGAGTCTCTCGTCGAGATCGGCTTTCGGGTTGTTGGTGGGTAAGGCACCACTCGGAGATTGCCGAATTCCGGCTCGACGGGCCACATGTCCTGTTGCGGAAATGACAGCCGGCAAACTCGCCAAAAGGGCTTCTCGTTCTGACAGCCCATACCACTATCCAACCGGCTCACCGGAACGCGGCTGGCGCCGTATGTCCGCCACGCGCCCTATATACTGAGTCTTCACATGCTCCTGTCGGTGCTGATACCGGTGTACAACGAGCGCACGGTGGTGGAGCGGTGTCTGGCGCAGGTTCTGGCCGCGCCGCTGCCCGAGGACATGGAGCGCGAGCTGATCGTGGTGGACGATTGTTCTTCCGACGGGACCGGCGCCATCCTCGAAGCGCTGGCCGCCGCCGAACCGCGCCTGCGCCTGTTCCGCCAGCCCGTGAACCGGGGAAAGGGCGCCGCCGTCCGCACCGCCATCGAGCAGGCCCGCGGCGACTTCTGCCTCATTCAGGACGCCGATCTGGAATACGATCCGTCGGAGTATCCGCGCCTGCTGCGGCCCCTGCTCGATGGACACGCCGACGCCGTCTTCGGCTCGCGCTATCTGGCGGGCTCGCAGATGCGCGTGCTGCCTTTCTGGCACTCGGTGATCAACAAAACGCTCACGGCGGTCTCCAACATGTTCAGCAATCTCAGCCTCACCGACATGGAGACCTGCTATAAAGTCTTCCGCACCGACCTGCTGAAGAGCATTCCCATCCGCTCCCGGCGCTTTGGCATCGAGCCGGAGCTGACCATGAAAGCGGCCAAGCGCAAGCTGCGCATCTACGAGGTGCCCATCAGCTACCATGGCCGCACGTGGGAGGAAGGCAAGAAAATCGGCTGGAAGGACGGCCTCCAGGCGCTGGGCGTGATTCTGCGTTTCTGGCTGATCGACGATCTCTACGCGCAGCCCTACGGACGCGCGTTCCTCAACAATCTGGAAGGCACGCCGCAGTACCTGAACTGGATGGCGGAGTTGCTGCGGCCGAACCTGGGCGACCGGATTCTCGAACTCGGCGCCGGCATCGGCACCCTCTCCTCGCACCTGATGGGCCGCCGCCTGCGCTACGTGGCCACCGAACGCGACCCGCTGTATTTGCACGCGCTCCGCAATCGCTTCCTGCGCACGCCCAATGTCTCGGTGAGGGAGTTCGATCCGGACCAGCCCGTGCCGGGCGACCTCCGCGGCCCTTTTGACACGGTTCTCTGCGTGAACCTGCTCGAATACCTCGATACGCCGGTATTTCTCCGCGCCGTCTTCGAGTGGACCGCGCCCGGCGGCACGCTGATCGCGCTGGTCCCGCAGGGGCGGGCGCTCGAGGGGAGCCTCGACCGCACGCTCGGCCACAAGCGCCGCTACAACGCCGCGCAGGTGCGCGAGCTGCTGTCCGGGTACGGCTTCGCGGTCGAGCGGACGCGCCAGTTGAACAAGATTGGCGCACCCGCCTGGTGGCTGTTCAGCCGCCTGCTGCGCCGCCGGCAAATCAACAAGCTGGTCCTCAAGGTGTTCGACAAGACGGTGTGGTTCTGGCGCGGCATCGATTCTCTGCTGCCGTGGCGCGGCCTCTCGCTGGTGGTGATTGCGAAGAAAAACGGCGCACCGCCTGAAGCCGGAGCCTCATAAGTGCTACGTTGTTGAGATAGTGGAGCAGGAACTTCAGGAAGTGGTCGAGGGACAACCGGCGGAGGTTGCGGCCCCGCCGCCGCCGAGCGAATCCGTTCCCCAGAATCCGATTGCCCCGCACCTGCTCCGCCTGGGCCTCGCCATCGAGTTCCTGCTGGCGCTGATCGCGGTCACCGTTTCCTGGGAGGAAATCGGCGGACAAGGCCATCTGGACCTCATGCCGTGGTACGTCAAGCTGGCCGTGATTGGCGGCTTCTGCTGGGCCTTCGTCCGTTTTACGGCGGCTCTGGCGCGGCCCGGCAAGTGGCGGACCCGGCGCTCGCTGGGCTGGCTTTGCGCCGTTCTCGCGCTGGTGGCGGCCATGGGGCTGATCACTTACTACTACCACCTCCACGAGCCTCCCGACGACTCGGACACCGACGAGAACCCCAGCACTTCGGTCAGCATTCCCGACCGGCCGGCGACAGGCGCGCATCTGTGAACACCGATTCGGCGGCGGCGCAGGCCCGATTCGACACGTGGACGGCGCCCCAGTGCCCGTTCTCCATCGAATACCGCAACGGCCTGATGCAGGAACTTCGCGCCGCGGTCGCTTACGGACAGCAGGCGTTTGCGAGGGGAGGCATGGAAGTGGGCGGGGTGCTGTTTGGCACGCGCGCGGAGGGCGGGCTCTCCATCCGCTCCTGGCGTCCCATTGCCTGCGAACACGCCAACGGCCCCGCGCTGGTCCTTTCCGAGCGCGACCGCGCCGAATTGAAGCGATTCCTCAACGAAGCCGCCACCTTGCCCGACCTTGCCGGTGTCGAGCCAGTGGGCTGGTTCCTGTCGCACACCCGCAGCGACATTTCCTTGCGCGAATCCGACCTGAAACTCTACCAGGAGTTCTTTCCGGGCGCCTCCGACGTTGTTCTGGTGCTCCGCCCCGGGCGCCATGGCGCCGCCCGCGCCGGCTTTTTCTTCCGCGGCCCGGACGGCGCGGTTCATAGCGACCACAGTCTGCTCGAGTTCAATATCGAGGAGGAGGTGGGCTGGGCTTCCCTCGCCGTGGACCGGGAGATGTCCGCGCCGTCCGAACCACCGCACCCCGCCGCCGCTCCCGCACCCGTGGATACGGCGTCGGCATGGGTGCACTCCACCCGCGGCGACGATGCCGATCGGGATCCGGCGGCCGCCGCTCCGGCAAACGTCGAGATGGAACCGGCATTCACCGGCAAGAGAAGCTGGAGGTGGATCGCGCTTCCCGTGGCCGTGCTGGTGGCCATCGGATGGCTCTATCTGGCGCGCAATCGCCCGCCCGAGCCCGCCGAGATTCCCATCGGGATGACCGTTACCGACCGCGGCGGTCAGCTTGTTGTCGAATGGGATCGCGCCCGGCCGGAACTGCGGCTGGTTCGCGCGGGCGAGATTTCCGTCACCGACGCGGGCAGCAGGGTGAATATTGCGCTGTCCGCCGCCGAGGCACAGGCGGGCTCGTTCACATGGGCGCGAGAATCCGGCGACGTGCAGGTGTCCCTTCATCTCGACGGCGCCGGGAAGCCGCTCGCCGCCTTCGCGCGCTTCCTCGGCCTGCCGCCGCCTCTCCCGATGCCGAAGCCCGAGCCGAAGCCTGAGCGCGCCGCCGTGCCCGACACCGGCGAACTGGATCGCCTCCGCAGGGAGAACGTCGAGCTGCGTGCGGAGATCGATCGCCAGAAAGCGCGGGCCGCGCAGACGGATACGGTGATCCGCGTGTTGCGAGAACGGCTGGCGGCCGCCGAGTCGAAGAAGTAGTGGAAGTACCACTACACCCTGATTTCTTCACGGCGCGCGACGATTTCAGGTGGGGCAGGCTATCAGCCTGCCGAATTGGTTTCGGCTCTGCTGCTTTGTGGGGCAGGATTGCATCCTGCGGCGGGTTTCCAACCCGCCCCAAGGGGCGATTGAAAATCGGCTGCAGGTTGAAAACCTGCCCCACAGCCGTTTTCACTTACCCCCCAAACCAGGGATCGGGCTCGGGGATCGCGGCGCCGTCTTTTCTCGGCGATGACGCGCCGTAGTTCACGCCGGCCTCGTCGTCGCGCAGCACCGCGTTGCCGCCACCCATCCAGCCGGAGTACTCGCCCACGGTGGTGACCTCGTGCCCCATGGCCACCAGCTCGGCGCGGACCGTCTCCGGCACGCGGCTCTCTATCTTCACCTCGCACCCGGCGGTTTTCACCCGCGTGAATCGCGGCGCTTCCAGAGCCTGCTGGATGTTCATGCCGTGATCGGCGATGTGCGAGACGAACTGCGCATGCGCCTGCGCCTGGTTGACGCCGCGCATGATGCCAAAGCCCACGTGCGCGCTCCCGCGCTCCATATATCCGGGAATGATGGTGTGATACGGACGCTTGCCGGGCGCGAGCGCGTTCGGATGCGCGGGGTCCATGGAGAAGCCCGCGCCGCGCGAGTGCAGCGGGAACCCAAAGCCCTCCACCACGATCCCCGTTCCCCACAGATCGGCGATGCTCTGAATCCACGAGGCGATGTTGCCGTCCTTGTCCACAACCGCCAGGTAGGTTGTATTGCCGGGCTCATGCACCGGCTCGCCCGGCCCGTACTGGCAGCGCGCGGACGCGGGATCGATCAGCGCGGCCCGCTTTGCCGCGTAGCCTTTGTCGAGAAGACCGCGCAGCGGAACCTCGGCCACCCGCGGGTCCGCGTTGAAAGCCTCCAGATCCTCGCAGGCCAGCTTCTGCGCCTCGATCTTGTAGTGGAGGGCCGCCGCGTGATCGCCCAGCGGGAAACGCTCCATGATGTTGAGCATCTCCAGCGCGCCAACGCCCTGACCATTGGGAGGCAGCTCGTACACGCTCCAGTCGCGGTACACGGTGCAGATCGGCTCCACCCATTCCGGCGCGAACCCCGCCAGATCGGCAGCGGTCATGGTTCCACCCAGTTGCCGCGACGCCGCTATCAGCGCCTCGCCAATGGGGCCCGCGTAGAGAGCGTCCGCGCCCAGCTCGGCAATCAGGCTGTAGGCGTGGGCCAGTTCGGGGTTACGAACGATCTCGCCCACCCGTGGCGCGCCGGGCGCGGAATCTTCCCAGTCGCCCTGAATCACCTCGGTGACCGGGAAGCCGTGCCGGCAATAGTAGATGGCCGGCTGGAACAGATCGCGCCACGGGAGACGCCCGAAGCGCCGATGCATGCTCTCCCAGCCGCGCAGGCAGCCGGGAACGGTGACCGCATGAATCCCGGAGATGTCAGCCGCGCCGCGTTGCCGCAGGTATTCAAGGCTCAGGCCCCGAGACGCCCCGCCGCTGGCGTTCAGGCCATGCAGGCGCCCGCTGCCCCCTTCGCGATACAGGACGAACAGATCGCCGCCGATGCCGCTCATCATCGGTTCCACCACGCTGAGAACGGCATTCGCCGCCACCGCCGCATCCGCCGCCGATCCGCCTCGCGCCAGCATCTGCGCACCGGCCTGCGACGCGAGCGGCTGCGAGGTGGCGGCGATGCCGCGCGTGGAAATCACCATCGACCGCGCCTGCCAGCGATCCCGCGCGGCCAGGTTAGAAGGGAAAATCATGCCGCGGAGTTTGCGCAATGCGCATCTGGCTCTTGCGGTCCAGCCGCTGCCATAACGAGTCCGGATCGTCGTCGAAAAGAATCCTGGCGTCCGGCGTCAACACCGCCCATGCGCCCACCTGGATTTCGTTCTCCAACTGGCCTTCCCCCCACCCGCAGTACCCCACGTACGCATGAAACCGTTCCGGGGCGGACCCGCCCGCCATCTTCTCAATGGCCTCGGAATTCGCGGTCTCATACACATCGCCGGCCACGCGCTGGGCTTCCTCCGGTTTGGTGGGCGAACGGAACAGCGCGAGCATGAGATCGGTCTGCACCGGACCTCCCTCGTACACCAGGTGCGTGCTGGCGGTCTTCAGGTCGGGCAGCACCTTGGCGAGCGTGGCGGCGGTGCGGCGGTTCACGATCAGACCGAAGGCGCCTTTTTCCTCGCTGTACTGGACCAGCACCACCACGCTGCGGATGAAGTTCGGGTCGCTCAACTCCGGCTTCGACACCAGCAGCGCGCCCACACCGAGATTCTCCCGCCCGCCGGCCTGCACCGTGCGCAGGGCGCCCCGCGGATCTCCCGTGACCGCCAACAGGGCCACCGCGAATACCGGAACCGCCAGCAGAAGCGACCACCCACGCGCTCGCCGCATATGGCTATTGTCGCTCGTTTCCGCTCCCCCAAAAAAACACGAAGCCCGATCCGAACGTCTCCGGACCGGGCTTCCGTACCTCGCTTGCGCGCACCCAATACTTACTGAACCTGTGGCACCTGTTGCAACCGGTACCGGTTCATGATCTGGATCATCTGGTCCTTACAATGCAGTTTCAGCTTCTTCAGCCTGTGCTCTTCCACTTCGTCTTGCGGAGTGAGCCACGCTTTCGACTCGATGGTCTCGAGCTGGTGGTGATACTCCGTGTGCCGAGCCGCGAGTTGGCGGAACTCGTCGTCGGTCTGCATCAGGTGCGCCTTCAGATCTTCCTGCATATTCTCCATCAGGCTTGTCTCCTTGTGGAATGTCCGGGACCGGTCCTGTGTAGGGAGGAGCGGTTCGGCTGGACGGATGAGATACATGAGCGATTCAAACTTTGACAACCGCTAACGGTCTCCTGACAATGTGACGATAACATGAACTCCTTTTCATGACAATCCCCGACTCGGGCGGGTTTTCGTAGTACGCCGGCCTTACCCCCACCTCAGTGAAACCCATGACACTGTAAAGCGCCCTCGCCGCTTCATTCGATGCCCGGACCTCCAGAAAATAGTCGGCCAGGTTACGGTTACACTCCGCCTCCAGCAGCGCTCGCGCGATCCCGCGCCGCCGGAATTCCGGGTCCACGGCCATATTCAGCACCTCGCGTTCGCCGCCGGCCACGGCGCGGCACACCAGGTACCCGGCCACGAGGTCACCCAGGGTGGCCACCCAGCAATCATGATCCAGGTAGTCGGAGACGCCCCACCGCGCCGCCTCGGGGCAAAGGCGCTGGATCTCCGCGATGGCGGGAAGATCGCTTTCGGTGGCTGTGCGAATGGCGATCACGGTTCCTCGACGAACTGGATGGCCCGAACCTCGCCGCTGGTCCCGGTCTTCTGGTTGGCTTTAGGGTCGTAGTTGACGTGTACTTTGCGCGCGGGCTCCTGCACCCCGCAGGCCAGCGCGCCCGCGCTTCCCTCAATGGAAATCTGCGACGGGTCGCTCACCAGCAGCCGGACCAGTTTGCCCTGGGCGGTGTGTATCACCACGCGCCCCTGCTGGCCCAGGCAGTCGAATCGTTCGAAGACGCCGTCCACCGACGGCCCGCTTTTCTGCAACTCGCCATAATCCACCGCGCCTTCCCTGGAGAACTGGCCGTTGGGATTGAGCTGCGCATTCGCCTTCGCCTCGGCGGCATGGATCGCCGCCAGCGAGGCGTCGCGAACCCGGTCGAGATCGCGCTGGCGCTCCTCCTCTTCCTTCTTGCGGGCGGCGTCTTCGGCGTCCAAATGCTCCTGTTCGGCGCGCAGGCGCTCTTCCCGCACTTTCAGCCGTTCCTCTTCGCTTCCCGCCGCTCTTTCCGCCATCGACCAGGCGCGGGCGGCATCCGTAAACTGCTCCGCGTCGGCGGCCGATTTGGCCAGCGCCTTCCACAACGCCATGTCCCGTGGCGACGCTTCGGCCGCCTTCTTCAACCAGAAAGTGCGCCGTATGGGCCCCGGCTCGGTTTCGGAAAGGCGCACGAACGGGTCCGCCCATTTCGGATTCAGCTCGGCCGCCTTGATCAGGTCCGCCCTCTTCTTGTCGGCCGCCGGCTCCAGCAGTCCGGCCTCGTACCAGACGCGGGCGTTTTTCGAGTTCAGCTTGATGGCGTCGGCCAGATCCTTCTGCGCCGCGGCGCGATCGCCCTGCGCCAGCGCGGCCAGCCCCAGGCCCTCCGAGGCTTCCACGCCCTTCGCCTGGTTGTAGAAATCCGCGGCCTTTGGCGAGCCGGCGGCCAGCAGGTAGTCCCCCATCAGCAGCTTCCCGTCGACGGAGTCGAGCTGGGTGACGCGGAAATCGCGGTCCGGGCTGATAGCGGCGCCGCTGAAGGTGCGCGCGGCGAAATAGCCCGCCTGCAGATACGCGTCCAGCCGCCGTTCCAGCTCGGCCCCGTTAAAGCGGAACGCGTTGCGGCAGGCCACGTCCAGGTCGCCGCCCTGCTCCAGATTCGACAGGAAGATGTGCAGCTCGCCGGCGGTGGTCTCGTCGGTCTCGATCATCTGCAGTCGCGCCCAGTCGCGCGTGGGTTTGGCGACGGGCTCGCCCACGGTGATGTGCACCCCGTTGACACTGATGGTGGAATAGAGCGCCACCAGACCGTTGTCGACGGTGTCCGGCAGCTTGTGCGTGTTCTCCTCGATGAGCCTGCGGGTCACCTGGGCCTTCACCGCGGCCGTCAGCAGCGTCTTTTCATCCACGGCTACCATCAGGGCGTCGCGGGAGAGCGCGAGCGCAGCCAGCGGCGCGGGGGCCCCGTTGCGCCGGAAAACAAGGATGTGGATGGGCCAGACCAGTTGCGGGTCCCGTTTCGCCAGCGCCGAGCCGAGCGCCCAGCGGAGCTGCTCCAGCTCGTTGAGCGCCTCCCGAGCCTGTTTGTCGCCGGCTTCGGAGAGGACCTGAAACGGGCCGGCGTGAACCGAGATCCAGTGGTCGTCCGCCCATAGCGGCGCGAGCGCCAGCAGGCCGAGAAGGACAAGACGCCGCACGATTCGATGATAACGTGGGTCCTCAGCGCCGCGCCTTCTTCTGCCTCGCCTCCTCCTGAATCTTCCGCCATTGGGCCATCATGTCATCCATGACCTTCTGCATCGTCTCCGGATGCCTCGACACTTCCAGGAACAGCACGCGCATCTCAAACGGCGCGTTGAGGAAGATGCGGCGCGCGGCCGGCGGCGGAGGACCTCCCGGACTGCCCGCCGGCGGAATCGGAGACGGAAGCCGAATCGCATACATGCCGCCCTCCGCCAGCGGCTCATGCGGATACTGCATGATCCACCCGCAGTTGTGGGAATCCAGAATCTCGTTGGCGGAGATGAACACCCAGCGGCCCGCGTCGGAGTCCGCCGGCACCTGGCAGTCCCACAAACGCACCCGCGGCGCCACCGCCACGGGATCGGAGAGGCCATAGTAGTCCACGGGCACATCCGCCAGCCCATGCTGCCCGGCGAACCGCTGCACCTCGGGGAGCGCCTGGTTCCAGTCGACGTTGGAATCGCTCATCAGCCAGTAAGCCGGTTGCCCCATCCCGAACGGGCTG
>CAYVPZ010000021.1:0-17721 GCA_964453955.1 uncultured Solibacteraceae bacterium
GCAGTCCGCGGCGCCTGGTGGTGGTGTATCCGCTGGTGACATCGCGGAAGTACAGGCCATACGGCTTGTCCTGGCGCTTGATTTCGGCGATCAGCATCTCCCGCAGTTTGGCCTCCGGCACCTGGTTCTTCGATTCCACGATCAGGTTCGACTGGCGGGCCACGATATCGTACCCCGGCTGGCGGCGCCCGTGCCCGTTGGAATGATCGAACCCTCGGATGGGCATGCGGGACATCAGAAACGTCTTCAGAATGCCGTTGTCGACGACAGTCACCGGCCGCGCTTTCACGCCCTCGTCGTCGAACGCGTACCAGCCGTTGAGGTCGATCCCGTCGAAGGCGCGCAGCGTCGGGTCGAAGATCACCGAGAGAAAGCCGGGGAGTACCGGCTTGCCGACGCTTTTGGTGAAGGTCTGGCCTTCGTTTTCGTCCCGCTGGCGCTGGCCCTCCACGCGGTGCCCGAAAATCTCGTGGAAGAAGACGCCGGCGGCACGGCCGGAGAGGATCGCCGGGCCGACAAACGGATCCACCACCGGCGCCTCGGTCAGCTTTTCGAGATCGGAGGAAATCTCGCGGGCCGACGCCTCCAGTTCGGCGAGCTTCGGCAGGCGGTCGGCATCGGCGGCTTCGAAGGTGGCCATGGTGCCCAGATCCATCCCGTCGCTGGCCTTGCCACGGGCGGTCATCACGATGCGGGCGTAGATCCGGCCATGTTCCACGCGGGTGCCATCGGTGGTCACCAGAGTTCTGGTCTCGCGCGTCACCGCAACCGCTACGTTCGATGCCAGCACCGCGGGCGACTGGGCCAGTTGGGCGGAGACGCGGCGAAGCCGGTCCGTCCACTCCTGTTCGGAGAAATGGTAATGCGGCGTGTCTTCACTGAACGTGGCCGGCTCTTCCGAGGAAAAGTCGTCGGAGTTGTCCTCTTCGGCCACGGTGGTCTGCGCGTCGGTTTTCGCCTGGGTGAATCGCTGCGCCGCCGCCCGCCACGCGCGATCCGTTTCCAGCCACAGCGCATTGCGAATCGAGTTGGGGACGTCGTCGATGGCAACCGCCGTGCTGATCCGGAACTGCCCGCGCTCGCCGCGGATGGGATGGTAGTTGTCGAATTTCGGGGTGCCCACCCGCACCGAGACGTCCAGAACGCGCCCGCGGGCGTGATTGTGGGCGTGGATGGCCCCGTTGGCCGCGGTGATCGAGTCGGTCTCTTCCTCGGTCACCGAATAGGCGATGTAGTAGGGCGCCGGGTTCGCTTTCTGCCGGAGCGCCGCGAAGTTGCGCTGTAACTCGTCCTGGAGTATGCCGGTGAGATTCGCGGAGAAGGCTGCCGGCGCCAGCAGCGCGAACAGAAGGTAGCGCACGAACTAACAGAATAGCAGCCGCGGACCGGGCCGGCGCCGCGTGTCCAGGGATTCAGCAGGCCAGCGAAACGACGCCCTTCTCGCGCAGGCCGGTAAGGGCCAGCCCGTAGCGTCCGCGTACGCCGGTCTTCTCGAAGATATGCTTGAGGTGGATCTTCACCGTGCCGGGCCGGATGCCCAGCTCGCTGGCGATCTCGCGGTTCTTGAAGCCCTGCTCCACCAGTTGCATCACCTGCTGCTCGCGCGCGGTCAGCTCCGATCGGCCGCCGCGCTCGCGCTGCCAGGAGTCGCGGAGCACGCGATCTTCCATCCAGCTCCCGCCCTCGGCCACGGTGCTGAGGCAGGAAATCAGCTTTTTCACCTCGCTGGTCTTTCGGATGATCGCCTTAGCGCCGCCCTGCAGGAAGCGCAGCGCCTCGGCTTCGGTCACCGCGATACCCCAGACTACAATCGCCGGGGCGCCCTCGATGCCCTTCAGCCGGATCAGCCAGTCGAGCACGGTTTGCATGCCGAAGGCCTTGTCAATCAGGAGGATATCGACTGCGCGTTCCTCGGCCAGCCGCCATCCTTCGGCCAGCGATTGCACCGAATGGGTGAGGCATAAATCTCCGGATTCGTTCAGCAGGGCTTTCAGACCCTGGACGGCAATCGGCTGAGTATCGCAAATCCCTACTGTTTTTGTCTTAAGTTCCGTCATGGCGACTCGTCGGATGGCGGCTGCTGGCTCCATCGAGGCGACGCCGCGCCCGCTCTCGAACCACGCCGAACTGATCAAATATCCTTCAGACGATTAGTCACCCAGGTAGAAAAAGGTTCTCATGTTATCCTCTCGGTTCGCCGATGTAATCGATAGTGATTCGTCCGGATCGCAAGTCCTCCGAAAACACGGTATCCAGCGGAAACTGGAAGGCGCTGTTCGTCAGCCCCAACAAACAGTTGACGCTGGAAATGCTGCCGCTGATCTCCCGCCATCCGGCGCTCTCGCCTGCCTCTCAGCTCCGCACTTACCCCCCCGCCCGCGAACTCCAGGACAACATGGCAGCCCATGGCGCCAATCTCTGCTTTCTGGACGTCACCAGCGATCCGGAGCGAGCGCTCAAGTGCCTCGCGGACCTGCTCGCGATTCACCGCACCATGCCCGTGGTGGCGATGCTGTCCGGCGACGATTCCAGTCTGATTCTGCGCTGCCTGCGCCAGGGCGCCACCGAGTTCCTGGTGCAGCCGTTTACGCAGGAACAACTGGAAGCGGCGATGACCAAGATCGTACGGCTCAATCCGGCCAGCGTGGCGAAACGCGCCAGGGTGTATCTCGTAGTGCCGGCGAAAGGCGGGTGCGGCGCCACCACCATCGCCACCAACCTGGCCTGGCAGTGCAAGCGCCTGGGCGCCAAACGCATTCTCCTCGCCGATCTCGACCCGCTGGCCGGGACGCTCTCTTTCCTGCTGAAACTCAAGGGGACATTCAGTTTTCTGGATGTTCTGCACCGGTCCGGGGATATCGACGAAGACCTCTGGAGGGCCATGGTGACGCCGCAGAACGGCGTCGATGTTCTGCTCTCGCCGGACAATCCGGGCGAAGGGCAATCGGACCTGGCCGATGCCGGCCCGGTCATCGAATACGCCCGGTACAACTACGATGTGGCCATTCTGGACACCAGTAGCGTGTACGGGCGCTGGAACCTCAGCCAGGCGCAGGCGGCGGACGAGGTTCTGCTGATCACCACCAACGAGTTACCGGCACTGCAGGCGGCGCAGCGGTCCCTCGCCTACCTGCAACGGAACCAGATTGGGCGCTGGAAGACGCGCATCATCGTGAACCGCTACGAGCAGGGGATAGGTCTGGAGCAGGACGTGATCGGGACGGCGCTCGATGCGGATATCTGCCATGTCCTGCCGGCCGACTCCGATGCCGTGCAGAAATCTCTGATGGACGGCAAGCTGATTCAGCCCGGGAGCAACCTGGGCCGCAGCCTGCACACGCTGGCGGACCGGCTGGCCGGGCGCGAACAAAAAGGCCGCAAGCCGGAGTCCCTCGCCTCCAGCCTGATGTCGCTGTTCTCGCGCAGCACCCCCTGAGGCGCTCACTCCACCGGGGTCTTCTCGCGCACCAGCCGGCCGATGTCCGCGAGAAACCCATCCAGCGGGCGGACGCCCTGATCGCCGTGCCGGCGGTTGCGCACGGACACCGCGCCGCTCTGCGCCTCGCGGTCGCCCACCACCAGCATGAAGGGAATCTTCTGTAACTGCGCCTCGCGGATCTTGAGGTTCACCTTTTCCTTGCGATCGTCCAGGGTGGCGCGGATGCCGGCGTCGCGCAGCTTCGCCGCTACCTCGGTGGCGTATTCGAACTGCCGGTCGGTGATGGGCAGCACCACGGCCTGCACCGGGGCCAGCCACACCGGGAAAGCCCCGGCGTAATGCTCCAGCAGGATGCCGAAAAACCGTTCCACCGAACCGAACAACGCCCGGTGCACCATGAGCGGCTGATGTTTCTTTCCGTCTTCCGCCACGTACTCGAGACCGAAGCGGCGCGGCAGCGTGAAATCGAATTGCACGGTGGAAAGCTGCCACAGCCGGCCGATGGCGTCCACCAGCTTTACGTCGATTTTGGGACCGTAGAAGGCCGCCTCGTCCGGCATTACTTTCGCTTCCATCTTCAGGCGATCCACGGCCTTGTGCAGCGCGCCCTCGGCCAGTTGCCACTGTTCGGGCGCGCCGTCGTATTTCCCGCTGGCGCCGCCATCCCAGGTGGAGATCTCCGCCTGGTAGCTCTCGAACCCGAAGGTGCGCAGAACGTCGACGGCAAACTCCAGACAGCTCACGATCTCGTCTTCGATCTGCGCCGGGGTGCAGAAGATGTGCGCGTCGTCCTGGGTGAAGCCGCGAACGCGCAACAAACCGTGCATCACGCCCGAGCGCTCGTAGCGGTACACGGTTCCCAGCTCGCCCAGCCGCACCGGCAGGTCGCGATAGCTGCGCAGCTTGTCGGCATAGATAAGGATATGGCCGGGGCAGTTCATGGGCTTGAGCTGGTACTCGGCGTCGTCCAGCTCCATGGGCTTGAACATGTTCTCGCTGTAAAAGTTGGCGTGGCCGGAGGTTTCCCAGAGTTTGCGGCGCATCACGTGCGGCGTAAAGACCAGCGAGTAGCCGCGCGCAAGGTACTGGTCCCTCATCCAGTCTTCCATGATCTTGCGCACAATTCCGCCCTTGGGATGGAAGAAGATCAGGCCCGGACCGGCCAGCTCCTGCACGCTGAACAAATCCAGCTCCTGGCCGAGCTTGCGATGATCGCGTTTCTTCGCTTCCTCCAGACGAGCGAGATACTCATCCAGTTCCTTCTTCGTGAAGAAGGCCGTGCCGTAGATTCGCTGGAGCTGCGGGTTCTTCTCGTCGCCCTTCCAGTAGGCGCCGGCGATGGAGAGCAGCTTGAACGCCCTGAGCTTCCCGCTGGAGGGAACGTGCGGGCCGCGGCAGAAATCGATGAATTGCGGCCCCAGCGTGTACTCGGTGAAGATATCGGACGCTTTTTCGGCGATCAGTTCGCGCTTCATCCAGTCGTCGGCGTATTTGCGCAGGCCGTCGTCCTTGCGGGTGAGCCGGCGCTCGAAGGGGAGGTCGCGGCCCTGCAGCTCGCGCATGCGCTGCTCGATTTTTTCCAGATCCTCGGGAGTGAACGGCGTGTCGCGCTGGAAGTCGTAGTAGAAACCGGTATCGGTGGGAGGTCCGACGCCCAGCTTCGTCTCCGGGAACAGCTCCAGCACCGCCGCGGCCAGCAGGTGCGCGGTGGAGTGGCGGTACACCACCAGAGCCTCGGGACTCTTCGTGGTCAGGATCTGCAGTTTTGCATCGGCCTCCAGAGGACGGGTCAGATCGTCGAGTTCATCGTCGATTCTGGCGACGATCGCGTCGTCGGCCAGGCGCGGCGAAATGGAGCGGGCCACATCGAGGGGCCGCGTTCCCGCGGGCACGGCCTGCACACTGCCGTCGGGAAGCGTAACGTTTACGGTTTCACTCATTTGTTCCGAGAGCGCACTATTCAACCACAGGTTAGCAAACGGCCCGCGGTAAGATATCTAAGATACCGTGGCTGGCGGGCCGTATATCGCGCCAGGCGCGCAGTAGATCTCCGTGGCCACCTCGCCGGCGGGCGCGCGCGACACGAGCCTGCGGCTGATTGTCGCTGCCGGCGGGAACCGACCGGGCACGGGGGCAACGGACTAAAGCGAGGAAAGAAAAGGGCCGATAAGATTTGTGGGATCTATCCCCGTACATTTATGCGCGGAATGCCACGGCCGACCACCCGCAACCTGCTCATGGCCGCCTCCACAGCAGCCCTGCTGGCGCTCGTCCTGTCTGGTTCACGGCCGCAAGGCAGTGTCGCGACAACGGCAGAGGAGATCTCCCATCGGAAGGCCGGAGAATCCGGCAACCTCCCGGCCGCGCGCATTGATGGGGTGGTGACCTACTTCGATTCAATAAACAGCCTGATGTTCGTACAGGACGGCACGGGAGGCGTGCGCGTGAATCTCGGCGAGGACGGGGAACAGTATGCACCCGGCCAGCGGGTGACGGTATCGGGCATTGTCAGCGACGCGGAACTGTCGCCGGTCCTGCTCAACCCGCGAATCGTGGTCCATGGCGCCGGCCCCCTTCCACCAGCGCCCCTGGTGACCCCGGCGTCCTTCGGAACCGGGAAGGTTGAAAACCGTCTGGTCACCGTCGAAGGCGTGGTGCAGCGCGCCGACGCCAGGCAGGTCGGTGGGCTTAGTGTCCGGATCAGCCAGAACGGGACACCCATCGACGTTCATTGCGCGACCTACAGCGGGGCTGTCGGGAGCGAAATCGACCGGCGGGTGCGCATCGTGGGCGTGGCCACCTCGGACCTCGATGTCGAGCTGCGGCCCGTGGGAAGAACGCTCTGGGTCCCGAACTGGACCAGCGCGGTTCTTCTCGACCCGGTGCGCTCGCCTGCATCGGCGCCGCTGGCGAGTACAGCCAGTTTGCTGAGCGCGCCCCCCGGAAGTCTCCCCGAGCACCGAGTGCGCATCCACGGAAGACTGGAGGCCGCGGGCGAAGCGGGAGCTTTTCGCATTCATGACCGGACCGGGTCGCTGAACGTCGAGTTTGGTTTCACCAGCGCGGTCCGCCTCGGTGAAGATGTCGAGGTGGCGGGCTTTCCCCGGCGCGACTCGGATGGCGCTTATCTGGACAACGCAAGGTCGCTGGTCGACAACATCGCGGCGTCCCCCGATGCTTCCACGCCTGTTCTCACCAGCATTCGTCAGGTGCGGGCCTTGTCCGCAAACGAGGCCATGCGAAAGTACCCGGTCCACGTACGCGCCACGGTTACCTACTATGATCCAGGCGGCTACATGGTTTTCGTGGAAGACGCGAACGACGGCATTTATGTCAGCCCGCACGAACTGCCGGTCACCGGGGTGCACGTAGGCGACCTGATCGATCTCGAGGCGGTTTCGCAGGCGGGTAATTTCGCGCCCATTCTGGCCGAACCCCACTTGACCGTGATAGCTCACAACGCGCCGCTGGTTCGCCATCAAACGTCCCTGGACAGGATTCTGGCAGGCGCCGAGGACAGCCGTCTGGTGGACCTTGAGGGTGTGGTTCGCAATGTCAGCGTGAGCAGGGAGATTGCGATTCTCGACGTGGTGTACGCCGGTCACCGTTTTTCCGCGTATGCGCCGCGCGTCCCCCATCCCGAGCAGCTTCCAGACGCTCGCGTGGCCATTCATGGGGTATGCGGGACGCTGTACAACGACCGCCGCCAGATCCGGGGCATTCAAGTGTTCGTGCCGAGCCCCAATGACCTGCGGGTGATCGAACCACCGGGCGAAGGCGCGCGCGTGGCGGTGGATCATGTACTCGATTACGCGGCCGACCGGCTTCCCGGGCATCACGTGCGTGTCCGCGGAATCGTGACGTGGTCGTCGGGCTCGCTGCTTTTCATTCGCGATGCCGATAACGGGCTGCAGGTGCGGCTGAACCGAAGTTCCCGGCTGGCCCCCGGAGACGTGGTCGACGTCGTCGGTTATCCGCGGGTCGATCGCGTCGTTCCGCTGCTGGAAGACGCCGGCGTATTCCCGGTGGGCCACGGCCACCCGCCCACCCCGGTAGTGACCAGCGCACAAGACCTCGTGCGCGGCCTGCATGCCAACCAGCTCGTCCAGGTGGTCGCCTATCTGCGTGGCAGAACATCCAGCATCGCCGAAGAGCTGTTCGAGTTGCAGTCCGGCACCACGGTATTCCATGCGGTATTCGACAAGACCGCGGGACGGCGCGTTCCCCTGGAGCCCGGCTCGAAGCTCCGTCTCACCGGCATCTTCGACGTGCAAACATGGCAGCCGGTATCGCGCACCGGGACCGCCGATTTTCACATCCTGCTGCGCTCCCCGTCCGATGTGGAAGTCCTCGTCCCCGCCCCCTGGTGGACCAGCGACCGGGCTCTGCAAGTGATCGGTGTCGCCGCTCTCGCGGCACTCATCGCGTTTGGCTGGGTGTTCGTGCTGCGCAGGAAAGTTCGCGAACAGACGGCAACCATTCGCCAGAAACTGGAAACGGAGGCCTCTCTGAAAAAGGCGGCCGAGGCGGCCAGCCGGGCCAAGAGCGAGTTTCTGGCTAACATGAGCCACGAGATCCGCACCCCCATGAACGGCGTTCTCGGCATGACCGAGCTCACGCTGGAAACCGACCTGACGCCGGAGCAGCGGGAGAATCTGGCCGCGGTGAAGTCCTCGGCGGACGCCCTGCTGACCGTCATCAATGACATCCTCGACTTCTCCAAGATCGAAGCCGGCAGACTCGATTTGGAGTCGGTGGATTTCAACCTGTGCGACACGCTCGAGGACTGCGTTCGCAGCCTCGCGTTGAGGGCCCATGAGAAGCAACTGGAACTGGTATGCGGAATTGCCTCGGACGTGCCCGAAATCGTAGCCGGCGATCCGACGCGCCTGCGCCAGATTGTGGTGAACCTGATCGCCAATGCCATCAAATTCACCGAAAAGGGCGAGGTCGCGCTGGAGGTGACCGCCGAGCGGAGCGACGAACGGGAGATCACGCTTCATTTCGCCGTCCGCGATACCGGAATCGGCATCCCTTCCGAAAAGCTGGGAGCGATCTTCGAGGCGTTTACGCAGGTGGACAGCTCGACGGCGCGCAAATACGGTGGCACGGGGCTCGGCCTTACCATTTCGTCGCGCCTGGTCCGTGCCATGGACGGACGAATCTGGGTGGAAAGCGAACCCGGTCAGGGCAGCCGATTCCACTTCACCGCGAAATTCGGCGAGGGCAGCCAGCTCGGCGCGGGATCGCCTCCGGCAGAAAGGGCCTGTCTCGGTGGCCAGCGCGTGCTGGTGGTGGACGACAACGCCACCAATCGGCGGATACTCGCCGACACGGTGACCCGCTGGGGCATGAATGCGGCAATCGCCGGCAGCGTACCGGAGGCCCTCGACATACTCCGCCAGGCAGCGTCGGAAGGGGCCCCCTTCCCGTTGGTTCTGTGCGACGTCCAAATGCCGGAGATGGATGGGTATGCCCTGCTCGAGCGGCTTCGCGACAGCTCCGGACTGGGCTCGCCGCGAGTTGTTCTGCTAAGCTCCAGCGGGCAGAGCAGCGCCTGGGGTCGAAAACTGGGCGCAGCCGGATACCTCACCAAGCCGGCACGGCAGTCGGAATTGCGTGCGGCCATCCTGCAGGCCCTGGACACAAGCGCGGCCGCGGGGAGCTGGACTCCCGCCCGCACCGAGCAGTCGGCCAGCGCACGCGCACGGGGACTCCGCATCCTGGTGGCCGAGGACAACGCGGTGAACCAGCAGGTGGCGCGCCGGCTTCTGGAAAAACGCGGTCACACCGTCGTGCTGGTCGATGACGGCAGGAAAGCCCTGGAGACACTGGAACGGCAGGATTTCGAACTGGTGCTCATGGATGTGCAAATGCCCGGTATGGACGGTTTCGAGGCCACGGCCGAGATCCGCCGCTGGGAGAAGGCCGATGGACGCCATCGGATGATTGTCGCCATGACCGCCCACGCCATGAAGGGCGACCGCGAGCGGTGCCTCGAACGCGGCATGGACGGCTACCTGGCGAAGCCCATCCAGACACGCGATCTGGACGAGATCCTGGCAAAGCTGGAACCCGTGGAAACGGGCCAGCCGCTTCCGGTGGGCTGAGTGGGCAGGATAATTGTATCCGCGCGGGGCCTTCTGGCGGTGAGGGTGGGATTCGAACCCACGGAAGAGTCACCCCTTCAACGGTTTTCGAGACCGCCCGATTCAACCACTCTCGCACCTCACCGAACCTTCATTCTACCCTGACTCGATTGTCCGGCCTCTATCGCTGAATCCGGCCGGAGCCGCCGCGCGCGAAGGCCCGGACCTGGTCGCAAGTGACCATGGTGGTGTCGCCCGGCGTGGTGGTCAGCAGCGCGCCGTGCGCCCAGCCGAGACGGAGCGCTTCCTCGCTCGATTCGCCCGCCAGCAACCCGTAGAAAAAACCCGACGCGAACCCGTCGCCGCCGCCCACGCGGTCCAGAACGTCCAGTTCCACGGCCGGGGTCGCGCAACTCTCCCCATTCACCCAGGCCACCGCGCCCCAGGTGTGCCGGCTGGCCGAGTGCACCTCGCGCAACGTGGTGGCCACCACCCGGATGCGCGGATGCCGCTCCACCACGCGCTCGATCATGGCGAGGAACGCGCGCGGATCCAGCTTCGAATCGCCCGCCACCTCCGGCCCGGAAATGCCCAGCCCTTTCTGCAGGTCTTCTTCATTGCCCACCAGCACGTCCACGTTCTCGACGATGCGCGTCATGGTGTCCACGGCGCGTTCCCGTCCGCCCCACAGGCTCCACAGCTTCTCCCGGTAATTCATATCGAAGGAGACCACCGCGCCGGCGCGCCGGGCGGCCTGCATGCCCTCGACAATCAGTTCGCCCGTGGTCGGCGACAGGGCGGCGAAGATGCCCCCGCTGTGGAACCAGCGCACCCCGCCGGCGAAGATGGCGCCCCAGTCGAAATCGCCCGGTTGCAACTGCGCGGCAGCTTCGTTCGCGCGATTGTAGAAGACCACTGGCGCGCGCACCCCGTGGCCGCGGTCGCTGTAGACGGCGGCCATGTTGGGACCGTTCACGCCATTGTGCCGGAACCTCTTGTAGATGCCCTTCACGCCCATGGCCCGCACGCGCTCGGCAATCAGGTCGCCAATGGGATAGTCCACCATCGCGGAAACCACGGCGGTCTCGAGGCCAAAGCAATCCGCCAGGTTGGCGGCGCAGTTGTATTCGCCGCCGCTGACGTGAATCTGGCATTCAGTCGCCTTGCGAAAGGGCAGGATGCCCGGGTCGAGGCGATGCACCAGAGCGCCCAGCGAGACGAAGTCGAGCGCCCCGGCCGGAGGAATCTTCAATCCATGATCCATGAGTGGTTCCGCTTCGATTACATCACAGCGTTCCACGCTCCTTTGACACGTCCGCGCAAACATGCTTATAGTGCGGTTTGATGCCAACCGATCTGGGTCTCAACAATCGCGTCGCCGTGGTCATCGGCGGGACGTCCGGGCTGGGCCGCACCATCGCCCTCGCCCTGGCGGAGGCGGGCGCCGACGTGGTCCCCTCGGGACGGCGCGTCGAACTGGTCGACGCGGTCTGCGCCGAGGTGGAAAAAACCGGGCACCGAACCCTGCGCACGCCCGTCGACGTGGAATCGCGGGCCTCGGTGGACGCCCTTCGCGCCGCGGTGGTGGACCGTTTCGGCGGGGTGGACATTCTGGTGAACGCGGCCGGCCGCATCGCCAAAACGCCGGCCGCCGCGATCGCCGAAGCCGAATGGGACGGAATCCTGAACACCAACCTGACCGGGATGCTGCGGGCCTGTCAGTCCTTTTACGAACCGCTCAAGCGAAGCGGCCGCGGACGCATCGTCAACATCGCCTCGCTGAATTCGTTTGTCAGCCTCACCGGCGTGGCGTCGTACGCGGCTTCCAAGGGGGCCGTCCTGACGCTGACCCGCAGCCTCGCCGTCGAGTGGGCGCCCGACGGCATCAACGTGAACGCAATCGCGCCGGGAGTGTTTCGAACCGACCTGAACCGCAAGCTGCTCGACGAAACCGAGCGCGGCCGCGAACTGCTCATGCGCACTCCCATGCGCCGCTTTGGCCGCCCCGAGGAACTGGTGGGCGCGGCCATCCTGCTGGCCTCCGGCGCGGCCAGTTTCATCACCGGCCAGTGCATCGTGGTGGACGGCGGGTTTCTGGCTTCGGGAGTCAATAGCTGAGGCGTCTTCTATGACCGATACAACTCCGCTCTCCGCGGACCATCTTCTCGCCGCCGTCGAAAGCGAACTCGCGGCCGTGCCCGTGGTGGACATTCATACGCACCTGTTCATGCCCTCGCTGGGCCGGCTGGGGCTGTGGGGGATCGACGAGCTGGTGACGTATCACTATCTGGAGGCGGAACTGTTCCGCTCCTCCGCCATCACGCCGGAACAGTATTGGGCGCTGCCGAAGACCGCCAAAGCCGACGCCATCTGGCGCGCGCTGTTTGTGGAAAACACTCCGGTGTCGGAGGCCACCCGCGGGGTGGTGGCCGTCCTGAACGCGTTCGGCCTGCCGGTGGACAGCCCCGATCTCACCGAGGCGCGCCGGTTCTTCGCTTCCCGCAACCTCGACGAACACATCGGGCGCGTGTTCGAGCTGGCCGGCATCAGCGAAGCGGTAATGACCAACGATCCGCTGGACCCCGCGGAGGCGCCGCTTTGGGACCACGCCGAACGCGACCCGCGCTTCCATCCCGTGCTGCGGCTGGACCGCATTCTCAACAAGTGGAGCGAGCATTGGCACGTGCTGGCGGCACTGGGCTTCGCCGTCGACGAGAACGCCACCCGCGGTTCGATTGCCGAAGTCCGGCGCTTCCTCGCCGCCTGGTGCGAACGGATGCGGCCCCTCTACATGGCCGTTTCTCTGCCCGACACGTTCCGCTTCCCGGAGGATTCGGTGCGCGGGCGGCTGCTGGACGGCGCGGTGCTGCCGGCGTGCCGCGAGTACGGCGTGCCGCTTTCGCTCATGATTGGGGTGCGCTATCGGGTCAATCCGCGCTTGCGGCTGGCCGGCGATGGCGTGGGCGCCGCCAGTTTGCTCGCGCTCGAGCGGCTGTGCGCCGATTACCCGAACAACCGCTATCTGGTGAGCGTCCTGAGCCGCGAGAATCAGCACGAGCTGTGCGTGTACGCGCGGAAATTCGCGAATCTGTTGCCGTTTGGCTGCTGGTGGTTTCTGAATAATCCGTCCATTGTGGAGGAAATTATGCGCGAACGGCTGGAAATGCTGGGAACCAGCTTCATCCCCCAGCACTCCGACGCGCGCGTTCTCGAACAGTTGATCTACAAGTGGCGGAATACGCGCCGGACCGTGGCGCCAATTCTGGCCAACGCGTACCGCCTGCTCACCGCGGACGGGCGCGCGGTAACCGCCCAGGAAATCCGTCGCGATATCGCGCGGCTCTTCCGCGGCAACTTCGAGCGGTTCGTGGAGCGCACCGCATCATGATGCGGGCATCCTGACGTCGAGCGCTCTGCCGTCGAACACCAGTTCCCGGCTCACCGAACTTCCCGCCACCTTCACCACGATGTCCCTTCTGCTCGCGCCCATCATGCGCGACCCGGGCGCCAGCCTGATTTGCAGCCGCCGTTGCACGTCGTTCCACGCCATCCCCACCCGCATGAAATCGCCCTGGCGGTAGTTGAAGGTCCGCCCGTCATCTTCGTAGAGCCAAAAAGCTCCGTTCGCGCCAGGATGAACCCACAACGTGAGCGGGCCATCTACCTTTTCCTCCGCATACTGCTTCACCGGCCCCATGGGGAAAATCGCGCCAGCCCGAACATAGAGCGGAATGGTCCCCAGGTCCACTTTGCGCGCGATCTCGCGCCCGCCCTCCAGGCGTTCGTGCGTCCAGAAGTCGTACCACGTCCCGCGCGGCAGATAGAGGGATCGAGATGCCGCGCCCTTCTCCACCACGGGAGCCACCAGCAGCTCGCGCCCATACAGATACTCGTCGCCGCGGGCCACGGCGGTGGCGTCATCGGGATAATGCAGCCAGAGCGCGCGGATCACCGGCATGCCGTTTTCACAGGCTTCCCTGACCGCCGAATACAGGTAGGGCATCATCTGGTAGCGAAGCTCCAGGTACTTCCTGCAGATCGGCTCAATGGCCGGGTTGTCGAGTTCCTTCGGGTCGGGATGATAACTCGGCGTTTCCGGGTATCCGATCTCGCCCCTGGTCCAGCCCCACGGCAGATGCAGACGCCAGTCGCGCCCGTGCGAACGGAACAGCGGATTAAATGCCGCGAACTGAAACCATCGCGCGAATAATTCGCCCGTGAATTCCCCGGTGGGAATAAAACCGCCAATATCGGTTCCCCAGTAAGGAATGCCGCTGAGGCCGGTATTGATGGCCACGGGGATGTGCGTCTTTAACGTCTCCCACGTGGACAGCACGTCCCCCGACCACAGGAACGCCGCAAACCGCTGCATGCCCGCATGTCCGTTGCGGTGAAGCGCGTAGACGCGCTCATTCGGCCGGTACATCCGGGTGCCCTCGAAGTACATTCGGATGCGCGCCAGACGCGACGCCGCGTCATAACCGTCGCCCTGGTCCGGCCACCAGCCATCCACTCCCGCATCCAGCAGCGGCTTGTGCGCCGGCCAATAACAGCTCACTTGCCGGTCGTCGGGCCAGTGGCCGTCCGCGGTGCGTCCGGATGGCAGCGGCGCTGCCGTGCAGGGGTCCTTCACGGTCCCGTAAAGATGGCGGCCCTCCACCACAATGTGCGGCACCACCTTGAAGTTTTCGCCGTGCAGCTCCCGAATAACGCCCGGCGGATCCGGGAAAGCCTTCGTATTCCAGGTGAATTCTCCGTTGTGCGTGTTCCAGCCGTTGGGGCAGAAGTCGGTGCCCAGATAAATCATCGCATCGCACGGCATTTTCTTTTCGCGGAACAGCCGCGCCTCCCGCAGGATCTCCTCCGGCGGCCCCAGCGTGCGATGCGATTGCTGATAGCCGAAAGCCCACAGCGGCGCCATCTCTGGAAACCCGGTTAGCTTCGCGTACTCGCCCATTACCTCCGCCGGATCCAGCGCCGCGATCACGAAAACATCCAGTGGCAGCGCCGCCGCCGCATTCGCCGGTTGCACCCGGCCCTCGCCGCCAGTGAGGTCGAACGCGCCCAGCGGATAGTGCACGAACATCGCCCAGCCGCCGGTCCCGATGACGAACTGAATGGGAACCTTCGCCCCGTGCGTGCCCAGTTTATAACCGCCCTGGCCGCTCACCATCCGATCCAGATTGCCGCGGCGGTCGAACTGCGGGCCGCCCTGCCCTAGACCAAACACCGGCGCGTCGCCCGTCTGAAACGAAATGTCGCCGCTGGTGGGATCGCACTTCAATTCCTGCACCAGCCGGCCGCCCATGGTTTCCACCCGAATCGTCAGAGGGTCGCCCACAAGCGTCACCTTCAGTTCGCCGCATTCGACCGTCCGCAGCGTGCCCAGCGTTCGCACCCGAACCACCGGCCGCCCCCAGTCGTCGGTGACCAGCGCTCCGTCGGATGGAATCGGCTGCGGCCGGCCGTTCTCGATGGCTTGCGCGGTGACGCGAACGGTGTGCGTGCCGATCGCGGTCAGCGCAATCTCCACCGGCCGGCCCGCAATTTCCACACCCGCGTCCTGGGCGCGGGTCAGCAGCGCGCCAGCCCCGGCCATGGCGACACCTTGCAGAGCCTGTCTTCGAGTCATTTAGCCGCTACTCGGCTCGCCGCTTCCTCAACCTTCCACTTCTCCACCCCGGCCGACCACGCCGGCTGCATGGTCACTTCCAGACGCAGGCCGCTGGTGGTGACGGGCTTGAAGCCGACCTTGTTGTACCGGTCCCTCTCCACGCCCCACGAGCCTGCATTCTCCACCGGCTTCCATTCGTCCCCATCCTTGTACAGAACGCGCCAGAAGGCGGGCACTCGGACTTCGCCGCGGCCCGTGTCGTCGAACCAGTAGACCTGCACCCCTTCCACCGTCGTGGTTTTCGGGAATGCATATTCGATCCACTCCGTCTGCCCCTTCTCCGGCCACCAGTCGAAGTACGAGCTCGGATCGTTGGACGATGCCGGCTCCTCGCCATCGTTCACCGCTTCGGGATGTTTCCGGATGCCCTCGCCGGTGACCCGTCCTCCGCCGTGCGACGCGCTTACCTTGCTGTTCATGGCGAGGGTCGGGTACGGCGTTGGCCTCGCGGCCGTCTCGGCATCGGGGATCCAGACCACCATCTCATCGTTGCCGCGATTGGCCCAGTCACAGTAAGGGATGGCCGTGAATTCCTCGTTCCTGCGGATCAACCGGCCCGCCGAGTCGTACGCCAGCGCGACGGCGCGGCTCCTCACCACCTCCACGCCGTTCAAAAGGTCCGGCCGGAATTCCGCGGTGAGCTTCTCGTCGTCGGGCAGCATGAGGTCCCGCACCCGGTGGTCCGGGCTGTCCACGCCCTCCGCCGCAAACACAATCGGCCCACGCTGGATGGCCACGCGGCCATGATCGGCCGCCACCTGGCTGTTGGCGACGATCCGGCGAACCGGCATCGGGAGATCCAGGCTGATCACATCGCCCGCCTTCCACTGGCGATCGAGCGTCACATAGCCTTTCTCCACCGCGATGGGCACCGCCCTGCCGTTCACCGCGAGCGTGACCTTTTCGTTCACGCTGTCGATAAAGCGGTAAAGATCGCTCGGCGCGGCTTCGTTCCTGGCCCACCCGGGAATGCGCACCTTGATGGCGAACGCCGCCGGCTGATCCGGGTCCACGGAGATCTTCACCCGCCCGTCCCACGGATAGCGCGTCTCCTGCACCATCTTTACGGTGCGCTTCCCCATGGCGATCTCCGCGCTTCCGCCGGCGTACAGATTCACGTACAGCGCGCCGTCGCCGAGCGCATACACGTAACCGGGAACCGACGCCATGAAGCGCGTGATGTTGCCGGGACAGCAGGCCACGCCGAACCATGGGCTGCGCCCGTAGCGTCCGGCCGACTCCAGCGGATTCTGGTAGAAGAACGATTTCCCGTCCAGCGAAACGCCCGAAATCAGCCCGTTGTACAGCGTGCGCTCCATCACATCGACGTACTTCGCGTCGCCGTGCAACAGGAACAGGCGCTCGTTCCAGAAGTCGTTGCCCACGGAGGCGCAGGTCTCGTTGTAGGCGGTCAGGTTCGGCAGCTCGTAATTGTCCCCGAAGGCTTCGCCCGCGCCGGTGGCGCCAATCCCGCCGGTGATGTAGAGCTTCTTTCCCACTACGTTTTCCCAGATGGTGTCGATGGCATGCACGTATGCGGTATCGCCGGTCATGGCCGCCACATCGGCCATCCCGGAGTACATGTAGGTGGCGCGCACGGCATGGCCCACGGCTTCGGTTTGATCCACCACCGGCAGGTTCGCCTGGTTGTAAGCGGTGCCGCCCCCGCGGGAATCGAGCATGAACTTCGCCAGATTCAGATAGCGCTCGTCGCCGGTGACCCGGTACAACTTCACCAGCCCCATCTCGACAATCTGGTGGCCGGGCCAGATGGTCTGCTTGCCCGGCCCGAAGGTGTTGCAAAGCAGGTCCGCCGTGCGCAGGGCAATGTCCAGCAGCGTTCGCTTGCCCGTGGCCTGGTAGTACGCCACCGCCGCCTCGTACAGGTGCCCCAGATCGTACAGCTCATGGCTCAGCACCTCTTCGTTTTGCCAGCGGTTCGGGCCGGACCAGGCATGCGGGTGCGCGGGATCGATGGTCCGTGCCGTGTACAGGTACCCGTCCGATTCCTGCGCCGCTCCAATCTTCACGATCAGGCTGTCGACATACAATTCCAGAGCGGGGTCCGGTTTGACGCTCAGCGTATAAGACGCCCCTTCGATGACCTTGTACACGTCGGTGTCGTCGAACGGATACGGTGGAATCTTCCGGTCTTTGTCGGAGATCTCGCCACGCAGCGCCTCGGCCGCGCGAACGAAGTTCTCCACCCTGCCCGTCTCCTCGCACTTCTGAAAAGCAAACGGAATGGTCACCTTGCGATTCGTCTCGATCCGCGGCGCCCAGAAAACGTCGTTCAAATGGACAGCGGTGAAAGGAACCGGCTTGATCGGGTAATCATGGTCGGCTCCCCAGGCTCCGGAAGCGCCAGACACCAGGGCCAGAGCCGTCGCGAGCCACAATCCTGAGAGCTTCATGTCCATCCTTTCGGAAACGCTTCCATTATATGCCAGGCTTGCTCTCCTTAGTATTTTTTCTACAAGATTGAGCGGCGCTTGCAGAAACGGGACGTCAACCGCCCG
>CAYVPZ010000022.1:0-1868 GCA_964453955.1 uncultured Solibacteraceae bacterium
GCGCGCCATTCACGTGCTGCACGAGAATTTCGCGCGTTCGCTGGCGTCCAGCCTTTCCGCCTACCTGCGCGCCTACGTGGCGGTGAACCTGGTTTCGGTGGAGCAGCTCTCCTTCATGGAATTCTCGCAGTGCCTGCCCTCGCCCAGTTGCCTGGTGTCGCTGGGCATGAAGCCTTTCGAGGGGAACGCGGTGATGGAGGTCAACAACACGCTGGTCTTCCCCATTCTCGAAATGCTGCTGGGCGGCTCGGGGAAGTTCACCACGAAGATGAATCGCGAGATCACCGAGATCGAGCAGAGCATCCTCGACGGTCTGTTCCGCATTATTCTGCACGATCTGAAGCTGTCGTGGCAGGCGGTGGCGAACCTGGAGTTCACCATCGACGCTCACGAAACCGAACCGCAACTGCTGCAGATCCTCGCGCCGAACGAAGCGGTGGTGGCCATCAGCATGGAAGTGCGCATTGGGGACAATTCCGGGATGATCAATCTCGGCGTCCCCTCGATCATCATCAAGATGCTGCGTCAGAAATTCGACCAGCAGTGGTCGGTCCGCAAGAGCGAGTCCACGGAGCAGGAACGCGATCGCATTCTGCGGCTGATCAAACCGGCCTCGCTGCTCACGGATGCGCGGCTGCAGGGCCCCACGCTGCGGGTTTCCGAACTGCTGGAGATCCAGGACGGCGATATCCTGACCTTCGATTTCCCGGTGGAGAGGCCGCTCGATCTGCTGATCAACTCGAAGCTAAAGTTCCGCGGTCACGTGGCGACGAACGGCCGAAAAAAGGCCTTTTGCATCGACCAGTCCTACCACCCGGCCGATTAGAATTTCGTGGCTCAGGCCGCAAAACGCAGCATGTCCACGCTATTGGGGTCTGGCGCCACGGTCTCCAGCAGGTCAGCCCTCAGGCAGGTGATTCCGGAGGCGAAACTGAGCCGGAACGCGCTGGGCAGGTCCTCCGCTTCACCGGACCATTCTTCGGCAAGATATAGCAAGGCGGACAACGTCGAGGGGTACTGCTCGGGAGCGTGGTGGCTGGCAACGCTGTCCACAATCTCTTCGCTGAAGTTCCACTTGCGTAGCGCGTCGGCGCCAATGGACGTGTGTGTGCGGCCGAACAGGACCCGCTCCACCAGCACGCGCGGACACCCCTGATCCATAAGCCGGATGTAGCGCTCGGTGGCCGCCAGAGGCAGGCGCAGCAGGGCGAGCCGGCCGACGTCGTGCACCAGGCCGGCCAGAAACGCCTCCTCCGGGTCGGCTTTGCGGGAGACCGCGGCGAGGCGTTCGCAGGTGGCGGCAACCTCGATGGAGTGGTTCCAGAGCTTGTGAAGATGGCGCGATGCGAACATCGGCTTCAGCGACGCCGCGGCCACCACCTTGCACGCATTATCCACGCCGATCCATGACAGAGCGTGCCGCAGGGTGGAAACCCGTTGCACGCGGGAGTGCTCCGCCGAATTCGCGCACTGCACAATGTGGCCGGCCAGGACCTGGTCCGCCGCCACCACCGATTCCACGCGCGCCAGGTTGACATCCTCGTCGGCCAGAAGACTGACCGCGCGGTGCGCCGCCGCGGGAAAAACCGGCAGGCGTTCGACGACATCCACGAGATCCGAACCACAGGAAACCTGCAGATACGCCGACAGCACCTCCGTGGCCGAGTTGAGCACTTCCTCGCCGGCGAGTCCCGGAGCCAGGGCATCCATTTCGAATGCCTCGTCGAACCCGTCGCACATCTCCAGCACGGCCGCGAGTTTGGAGATTCGCGCGTCGGGCTGCCCGCTGCGATGGTGAAACGTATGCAACAACTCCAGCGTGTCCGGCGGAAGCTCGCCCGCGGGCGCGGCGGCCTCGGCTATCCCGA
>CAYVPZ010000022.1:1878-17448 GCA_964453955.1 uncultured Solibacteraceae bacterium
CGATCTCCGCCAGAAGGCGCCGGCGCGCGCACGCGTCGGCCACGATGTCCGGGAACTGGTGCAGCAGCGCGGCCCGCTCCAGGCACTCCCGGTCGGCACGAGGAAGCTGGAGCGACTCGGAGACCTCACGGCACCAGACCGCGACGCGACGCGCGTGAGCGGCCCTCGCCATAATGGCAGGCGTGCTGCGCAGTTCATCGATACCGTCAACATCCCCGAGTCGCACCAGAATCCCTGCCTGATTCTTATATCGGCTGCCGGGCCTCTGGAGAAGGCGAATTTGTCACCTGGTCCGCGCCGTCCACCATTCGTCTTAGTGCAATGCCACCCCAGGCACCAGGACCGTTTCTCCGGCGGGTCAGGGGAACCACCGTATAAAAGGATCAGGATTCGTCCGAGCTCTCCGCGCCGGTAATCAGCCGCGCGCCCCGGTTGAAGGTGAGATACAGAAAGCCCCAATGGATAAACACCAGCAGACGGTTCGAGAACTCAACCAGATACATCAGGTGCACAAACAGCCAGATCAGCCACGCCAGGAAGCCGGACAGATGCAGCCCGCCGATGCGCGCCACGGCGGCCGCCCGGCCGATCACCGCCAGGTCGCCACGGTCCTGGTACCGGAACGGCTTGTTGGCTACGCCGCCCCCGGCGCGCCGGGCAATGAGCCGGGCCACGTAGCTCCCCTGTTGCATGGCCACCTGTGCGACGCCCGGCAGCGGCCGGCCCTGCTGGTCGGCGCAGTAAGCCAGATCGCCAATCACGAAGATCTCCGGGTGGCCCGGCAGGCTCAGATCGGGGCGCACCACCACCCGTCCCCCTTTTTCGAGGGTCGCGCCGGCTCGCCTGGCCAGGATTTCTCCAAATGCCGAGGCGCGCACGCCAGCGGCCCAGATCACCGTCCGCGCCGCCAGGTGCTCGGTGCGTCCGGCGCCCTGTTGCGCGCTGTGCTCCACGGTGACGCCCGAGTCGTCGATGCCCACCACCTTCACGCCGGTGTACGCGCGCACGCCCACGCGAACGAGCGACGCTTCGGCCTTCCGCGAAAGGTCCTCGGGATACGGAGGCAGCACGCGGCTGGCCCCGTCGAGCAGCAGAATGCGCGCCTGCTTGGGATCGATGGAACGGAAATCGTGCTTCAGGGTGTCGTTGGCGATCTCGCCCAGTGCGCCGGCCAGCTCCACGCCCGTCGGGCCGGCGCCCACCACGATGAAGGTCAGCCACTGGCGGCGTTTCTCCGGGTCGGGCTCGCGCTCGGCGGCCTCGAAGGCATAGAGAATTTTGTGCCGGATGCGCGTGGCCTCTTCGATGGTCTTGAGCGGCGCGGCGTGCTGCTTCCATTCGTCGTGCCCGAACCAGGCGTCGCGCGCGCCGGTGGCCACCACCAGGGTGTCCCAGGGGACTTCCCCGTCGGCCAGAATCAGCATCCTGCGCGGCGGGTCGAGATCCACCGCTTCGCCCAGCAACACGCGAGTGTTCCGCTGGCGGCTCAACACGCTGCGCAGCGGCGTCGCGATTTCTCCCGGCGACAGCGACCCGGTGGCTACCTGGTACAGCAGCGGCTGGAACAGATGGAAGTTGCGCTTGTCCACCAGCGTCAACTCCACTGCGGCACGGCGCAGCGCCTTCGCCGCGTACAGGCCGCCGAAGCCTCCCCCGAGGATAACCACGCCATGGCCTTCCATGATTCCCTCCACTCAGTTGGATGCCGCGCGGCGGTACGATGATGGGCATATATGAGATACAGGAAGCTCGGCCGGACCGGGTTCGAGGTGAGCGAAATCGGTTACGGCGCCTGGGGGATCGGCGGCGTGCAGTGGCAGGGCGGCAGCGACGACGAGTCCCTCCGCGCGGTGACGCGGGCCATCGAACTGGGCGTCAATCTCATCGACACGGCGCTGGCTTACAACGACGGACACAGCGAGCGCCTGGTGGGCGCCATCGTCCGGCAGGCGCGCAGTCCCATTCGCGTTGCCACCAAGGTTCCGCCGAAGAACCGGCTGTGGCCGGCCCGCCGCGGTATCGGCATCGACCAGGTGTTCCCATACGATTACGTCATTGAATCGACGAATGCCAGTTTGAAGAACCTCGGGCTCGACGTCATCGACGTGCAGCAGTTCCACGTGTGGAACCCCGAATGGATCGGGCGGGACGAGTGGCGCCGCGCCTTCGAGGACCTGAAGAAAACCGGCAAGGTGCGGGCCGTGGGCGTCTCCATCAACGATCACGATCCCGACTCCGCGCTCGAACTGATGAGGACCGGGCTGATCGACACCGTGCAGGTGATCTACAACATCTTCGACCAGAGCCCCGCGCGGAGTCTGTTCCCGTTGGCGCAGGAACTGAATATCGGCGTGATCGCGCGCGTGCCTTTCGACGAGGGCGGCCTCACCGGCTCGATCACCGAAGACACCCAGTTCGAGCCGGGCGAGTTTCGCGCCGCGTACTTCCGCGGCGACCGGAAGAAGCAGGTGGTGGAGCACGTCGACGCGCTGAAGCGGGACCTTGCCGGGGTGGTGGACGGGCCGCTCGCCGAAATCGCGCTGCGTTTCACCATCAGCCACCCGGCGGTGTCAACCGTGATCCCGGGCATGCGCCGCGTCCGCAACGCGGAGGCGAATACCGGGGTGAGCGCGAAGGGCCCGCTCGACGAAGCAACGCTGGCCGTGCTGCGCCGCCACGCGTGGGCGCGCAACTTCTACGATTGAGCCGCCTCAGATGAACAGCTCGACGGGGGCGCGGAAGAATTCAGCCAGCCTTCGCGCCTGCGCCTTGCTGATGGAACGGCGGCCGCTCAGAATCTCGGTCGCCGCCCCCTTGTTCCCCAAAACCGGCCAGATGTCCTTATGTTTCAGCTCACGCTCCTCCATGAGCGCCTTGAGCGAATCGTTGGGGGACACGCGGGGCAGTGGGTAGCGCTTCTCTTCGTAATCTTCGATCAGCAGGGTCAATACTTCCGCAAGCGCCTCCTCTTCCGGCGAAAGGTCCTCCCGCTGGTCCAGCGCGAGCAGCATGCCCGTCAGCCGCTTCAATTCATCGCCCGTGCGAATGGGCCGCGGCAGAGACTTGGCCAGCAGTTTTCGGTAGGCCGACTCGTTGATCCCGGTTGTCGTACTCATCGTTTCCAGTTCCCCTTCTCGTACTCGATATGGGCGAGGATGTGCAGAATGAAGACTCGCCCAGTCCTGTAGTTGACGCGGGCGATTAACCGATAGTGGTTGCCATGGATATTGAAAACGGTCCTGCGACCAACCACATCGGCGTGCGAGAAGTCATTCCTCACCTCAGCAAGTGAATGCCAATCCGCCTTTTTGGTAATCCGGTACCAGTTCATCAGGGGGACCAGCGCATCCGCGTGTTCTTCGGCAAACTCGAGGATCGCGGCCCTGCTGATCACTCGCACAATTATAGTTTACAAATCGTAAACCGAATAGTCAAAGGCCGCGGTGCCGTGAACGGAGGTTCCTACCGCGTATACTTTAGGCTCACCATGAGCTGGTTCGAACGGAAATCTTCGAACGAGTACAGGCGCTCCGCAAGACTGTACCAGCGCCACTCCGAGTTCCACTGGACGCCCTTCGCCAGTGGCACCGAGAGGCGGGCCGTGGGCTGGTAATATTCGATGGGCTGGCTTCCCGCCGAAGTAAACAGCGAGCCCCCGAAAGAGAACCGCGGAGCGAACCCGTGCATCGCCTTGGGGGCGAGGTCGATCAGCGCCATCGCGGTGTTCCCGTTTTCGAGATACGTGGAGAGAGCCGTGCCCAGCGTCCCGGGATCGAGATACAGAATGTTCGAGTTGACGTTCGAGCGCGTGTACTCCAGCAGCATGCTCACGTTGTGACCGCCCTTGGGCAGCCACGAGAGCGATGCGGAGGTGGCCCGGCTGACGAAGCGGAGGTTCACCAGCGGGTCGGGATTGTTGTTGTTCAGCTCGAAGAAATCGCCGGCCAGCCGCCAGTCCGGCAGGAACTCCCACTGCGCGCGCGTGCGCAGCTTCCAGTAGTTGCGCAGGCTGGTGCGGAAATACTCCTCGCCGTTCGACGCCGCTTCGAAATCGGCGCTGGTGCGCAGCTTCTGCTTCAGCCGGAAGGTGACGCCCGCCAGGCCGCTGTTCCGGCTCAGGCTGGAGGATTCCAGCGGAAGCTCGGAGAGTGTGGACCCGCGCACCGTGGCGTCGCCCCATTCATAGCGCTCCCCGCCGCGAACGGTGAGGCTGGGCAGCACATCGTAGAAGGCCTCGATCTGCTGCTCGTTGTCGGTGAGCACCAGGCGGTCGGCGCCAATATCGGTATTGAGGAACGGCGACCCCGTGGACAGATATTGCTCGGTGAGCAGAGACGAGGCGGCATTATGCAGCCGGTCCGTCGACCAGTACTCCACAATGCGCAGGCGCTTGAGCGGACGCGCCTCCACGTTGAGAGATCCGCTGCTGTGCGGCATGTTGGCGTCGGCCGTGGCCATGTCCTGCCCCGAGCTGTAAAACGCAAACGTCGCCGGCAGGAACAGCGTTCCATTTGCCGAAGAGGCGTAGTTCGTGGTCAGGCTCGGGTCCGCGTACATGAAGTTCCCGGAAATGCTCAGCCACGGCAGCGGATTGGAGGCGAGCAGCGCTTTCGTGTAGAGCGAGTCGCCGCGGACGCGGTACAACTCGTCGAGGGCGCTCAGGTTGAGCTGCTGGCCGAAATAGGGAAGCGTCAGGTCGCCGTTGTTCGGCTGGGTATCGGTGGCGCCCTGATCGTCCTTGAAGGTAGTTCCGCCCGCCTCCAGCACCAGGTGCACCAGCGGCAACTGAAGTTGTACGCCGCCCCGGAAGTTGTCCGTGGAATCGCTTTCCGAGTTGGCCACGGGATAGTTGTTGGGGAACAGCACAAAATCGGTGACCCCGCTGCCGTACCAGCTATCGCGCGACCACGCCAGATAGGGGCTGATCCAGTGCCCGGGGAGCAGGTCCAGTTGCACGTCGGAGGTGCGGATGTGCGTGTCGAAGCTGCTCTCGGTGAGCAACGACCCGCTGCTGACCTCCGGATTCGCGTAGGAGGGCAGAAAATTGAAGTACGCGGTGTTGCGATAGTCGGCCGTGAAGCGGTACAGGCCGTTTTTGGAAACCTCCAGCCGGGCCGTGTTGTAGGGGTCGCCCCAGGCGCTGGCCTGCACCTCGAAGTGGTCCCACAGCGCTTTCACCGGGCTCACCGTGAAATCCAGGTTGACCAGGCGAAGCCCCTGCCCCAGGTTCACGGTGCTGTTATACACATCCTGGCTTCCGCCCACGCCCGAAACGAAGCGATAGCCGAGTTCGACGCTGCCCGAGATGGGGGAATCGGAGGCGGCGGCCGGCGCGGCCTGATCCGGGGACGGGGCCGGCGCCGTGGCTGGAGCGGCTGCTGGAGCCGCGGCCGGAGCCTGCGCGGGGGCCGCGGCCGCGGCCGGGGCCGGTTGATCCTGCGCCACTACGACGCCCAGGGAAAGGGAGACCAGCAGTAAGAGTCTCATCGCGTTAACGTGCCGTCCACGTAAGAGCCATGTATCTTCACATGGCACACCGTGCAGTTCTGGTAGCGTGGGTTCCGCAAATCGTGAAACGACGGAGGAGTTCCGCCCAGCACCTGATGTCCCGCCGGTGGTGGGTTGCTGACGATGTTGGAATGGCACTCCAGGCAGACAAAGCGCACTTCACTCCGGATCAGCATGCGCGGATTGGCCGATCCGTGCGGTTCATGACAGGTGGCGCAGCCTTCCAGACGCACCGGCGCATGCTCGTAAGTAAACGGGCCGCGCATCTCGCCGTGACAGCGGAAACACCCAGGTTCGTTCGCAAAGGACACACGCTCGGTCTGGGAACCGCTGCCGTGAGGATTGTGGCAGTCCACGCAGGACATGGCCCCTTCCGGCAAACGGTGCTTGAACGGCCGCTGGAAATCGGCCCAGATGGTCTGATGGCACGCGGCGCACAGCTTGTTTACATCCGGGGCCCGCTGCACCACCAGGGGCCGGTGATCGGTTCCGTGAATGGAGTGGCACCCCACGCAGCCGGGTCCTTCCTTCGCGTGGCCGCCGGAGATGGGCCCCACCCGCGTCATCTCATTGCGATGACAGGTGAGGCAGAGCTTGTTCTGGTCTTCGTCGGAGAATTTCCCCGGGTTGCGGATGTCGCTGGCGGCCAGCGAATCGGTGTGTTTGGCGCCAGGTCCGTGGCAGGCTTCGCAGGCAAACCCGGCGTGGCCGCGGTGTTTGTCGGTGTCAACTACGTGGTGCGGGTTTTTGTCGAACGCCTTCGAGATCTCGTCGTGACAGGCCCCGCACTGGGCCGATCCGGCAAAGCCGGCGGGCACCTGAGCGAACGCGACCGCCGTGCTCAAAAAGAGCACGGCGGTCGCCGGAAAGAGGCAGATCTTTGCCAAGAGCATCTCTACTTAGCGTAGATCAGAATCCCGCGTGCACCTGATCGACGGCAAACGCGGCGCCGGAGGCGTGACAAACCGCGCACGCTTCGCCGAGCGAAGTGGTATTCGACAACGCATGCGAGGCCGGCGGGATGCCGACGTGGCAGCCCGTGCAGGCCGACGTAAACGGCTGCACCGGATTGATGAGCCCTTGCGGATCGGTCACCGCATTCAGCCCGGTCAGATTCAGGTCGTTCTGCTCGGAACTGTTCACGTGGCACAACGCACAGTCGGCGAGGTCGGTGGCTTCGCCCGAGGGGCTGAAGGCCGGGAAGAGGATGCCGGAGAAGTCGTTGTGGCTTCCGCCGTATCCTACTACGATGTACGGCTTGCCGCCGTTCTTCACGACGTTCACGCCATCGTGGATGCGATGAACCAGCAGATTGAAGTTGATGCCCTGCGGCGGCAGCGCCTTGTCGGAGGCGACCGTAGCGTTGACGCGTTGTGACGCATCCGTGTTCGACGGATTGTGGCACAGCACGCAGTACTCGGTCTGGTTGCGCAGATTGCCGTGCAGCGAGAGCGCGACGTGGCAGTTATTGCAGTTGCTGAGCGCGACCACCGTGCGGCGCGGTGTTACCGGCGAGCCGTCCACGGAGAAGTTGACCAGAGGGTTCTTGGCGGCCGCATTGACGGTCACCGTGCTGGTTGTGCCGCCGGTCAACACCGGGACACTCACATTCATGCGCGCCTCCCCACCCATCGTGTACGTTCCGGTGGCGGCTGCCGGAATGGCATGGGTAAACGTGTACGAGCAGACGCCACTCGATGTGCAAGTGGCCTTCGCGGCGCTTTCCGTCACGTAACCCGGCGTGCTGGCGGTGCCGCTTCCGAAACTGGTATAGCCGTAGTCGGTGGTGGGACCGGCGATGGTGAATTCCAGGGTGGTGGCCTTGGATAGGGGGATATTGTTGCCGCTGTCATCCTGCAGAGTGAAGGTGACGGTGGGCGTCAGCCCGGAGGAGGCGCCGGTCACGCCGGTAATGGCGAGGTTGATTCCGGGCAGCAGCGTATCCGGGTTCTGCGGGTAGGTGGCGGCGGTATCGGTGTTCACCACGTGCGCACCCAGAATGGAGGCGTCGAATGGCATCTCACCCTGCGGGATATGGCAGCCGGCGCACTCGGTATCGTCGTTCTGGATTCCGCCCGGGTGGTTGGCGCCGGTGGCGAAATTGACATCGTCGTGGCAGGCGCCGCAGGCCGCGCGGCTCGGTTCCAGCATGAAAGCTTTGGCCTGCGCAGCGCCGGTGGTCTGGCTGTGGCAAACTTCGCAACGCTGGGCAGAGGCAGGATCAATCACTGTGGAGAAGTTAGTAAGGATACCCATGTAGGCGGAGATCTCATAGGGCGTGCCCGCCACGACGCTGGGCAAACTGGAGCCCATATGGATTTTGTGCGCCATTACCTTCAGATCCAGCGAGTTGCCGGTAACCGGATCGGCGTTTTGCGGCTGGTGGCAGAGGACACACATATTTGTGCCGTGGGCATAACCGCCGTGGAAGGACAACACGTCGTGGCAGGTGTTGCAACTCGCCGTGCGGACGACATCGCGGGTGACGGTGACCGGCGAGCCGTTGGGGACAAAATCGAATGTGGTGCCGGCGTAGTACGTGCCCAGGTTGTCGTATGCCGTGAGATTGCGGTTGCCGTCCACCGCGACCGTAGTGGTCACGGTGGGGTCAAACCCAGCGGGGGCTTGAGCAGTGAAGGTGTACGTGTATTGGCCCGGGCCTACCAGCTTGGCAGGGCTGCCCAGTTCGAAATCCGGGCGGGTGATGGTGCCCAACGCCTTGCCGGTGGCCTGCGCGGTGGTGTAGGCCACATACTGTTCCTGGCCCTTGGGGATGTAGGAGGCCACGTAGGCCAGCGAAACCACGCCCGGTGTGTTGACCCCGGCCGCATCCAGAGGCAAACCGCTGGGATCGGTCAGCGTATACGTCACAGTGATGACGCCGCCGCTGCTGATCGCGGCGGAGTTGATGGTGATAACCAGACCCGGGCGCACGAAATCAACCGTGGCCTGATCTGCGTAGAATGCCCTATCGTGCTTTGAGTATAAGGATTTCTGATTCCCGGTGAGGGTCAGGGTCCCGGCAAGGGCAACCAGGCCCCCCAGGATTCGGACCGTACTCCCTGTCATTCGCATTAGGCGACTCCTTCATGAGGGCTGCAAGCGCAACAATTCAGCAAACCCGCAGCAGATTGCCAGCCAAACGTAAAGAAGCGTCAACTGATGGCTTCCAAAGGTCCACTGTTGCGGTTCTCAGCAGCATGTGGGGGATTTTTCAACGAAGTTGGGTTAAAACACACTTCACCCCCAATCCACGCAATCACATAGGGCTGTAAGCTATCAAACATCAGCAAGCAGATTCTGCCGCGAGAACTGTCGAACTTTGCACTAGTGGGGCGTGTCAGCCAGGATTCTCGGTGAAAAACGCTACAGGATGCCGATGAGCTTCTCTTTGATCTGATCGGCGGTGAACGGCTTGCGGATGTAGCCGGTGGCCCCGAGCTGGATGGCCTGCATCACCTTGTCCTGGCTCCCTTCGGTGGTCACCATAATGATGGGCACGGTCTTCCAGGTGTCGTTGGCTTTGATATGTTGCAACAGCTCGAGGCCGTCCATATTCGGCATGTTGATATCGGAGAGAATCAATCCGACATTGCCCCCGTTGAGTTTGCTCAGGGCCTCTTTGCCGTCGCCCGCCTCAATCACGTCGCCGAGCTGAAAATCGGTGTGACGGAGGACCCGTTCCAGAATCTTACGGATCGCGGCGGAGTCGTCGACAATCAGAACGTTCAAGGCCATTGGGAAGTCACCTTATGCAGTCAAAGTGCATATCGGCGCGGTTCGCGATGTCTTGAAGGGGCTGGACGAAATCGTTATCGGGCATCCGGGCGGAGCCGGTAGCCGGCGCCGCGCAGCACCCTGCCCGGACGCTGGCCGGTCATGCGCCCGTGGTCGATCACCGCGACGCCGTTGACCAGCACGTACTCCATCCCCATGGAGAGCTGGTTGGGCTGCTCGAAGGTGGCCAGATCGCGCACCCGTTGGGGGTCGAAGATCACCACGTCGGCCCACATCCCGCGCTTGAGCACGCCGCGGTCGGCCAGGCGCATGCGCTGGGCGGGGAGGGCGCTAAACTTGCGAATAGCGTCTTCGAGCGTGAGCTGGCGCTCCTCGCGCACGTACTTGCGCAGGATGCGCGGAAACGTCCCATAGGCGCGGGGGTGCGGGTGGTCGCGGCCGAGCAGGCCCTCCGGAGAGGTCCCCGGCCAGTCGTTGTCGATGGAAACCCAGGGTTGCCGGAGCGCCAGCGCCACGTCCGGTTCGGACATGCCGAACACCGCCACGCTGGAGAAGGCGTTGTCCTCGATGAGCAGATCGAAGATGGTGTCGATGGGATCGGCGCCGCGCAGCTTCGCAATCTCCGCAATGGTTTTCCCCTGCAGCGGCGTCAGCGCGGGGTTCTGGACCACCGACAGCACGATGGCCTCGGACCCGGGAATCTCCGCCCACTCGTTGTCCCAGCCGCTGGACGGGGTGGTCATTTCGCGGCGGATGCGCTGGCGCGTGGCGGGGTCCTTCAGGCGCTCCACCAGTTTCGCCGCGCCGCCGTCGTGGGCCCAGGGTGGGATGAAAGCGGAAAAGTCGTTGGCCCACGCGGTGTAGGCGTAGGTGTCGGCGGCCAGGTCGACGCCGTCCCGGCGCGCGGCCTCAATCTTCGCGACAATCTCCGGCATGCGGCCCCAGTTGTTCTTCCCGGCCGCCTTCAGATGCCAGATCTCCACCGGAACCCCCGCCTCGCGCCCGATGCGAATGGCCTCGTCCAGGGCCGGCATGATGGCGTCGCCCTCGCTGCGCATGTGCGTGGCATAGATGCCGCCGTAGTGCGACGCCTCGCGAGCCAGGGCAATCAGTTCCTTGGTGGAAGCGTAGGGCGCGGGCGGGTACTGCAGGGCGGTCGAGACGCCCACGGCGCCCTCCTCCATGCCCTCCCGCACCAGCGTCTGCATGCGCTCCAGTTCGGCGGGCGAAGCCGGGCGGTCGTCGTCGCCGATCACCACGCGGCGCACCTGCGTTGCCCCCACATAGGAAGCCAGGTTGATGCCGATTCCCTGGCGTTCCAGCCGCGCGAAGTACTCGGCCAGCGTGCGCCAGTCCGGGGTGATGCCGTAGTGCTCCCAGGAGATGTGGTCGGCCGCGACAATGCGGTCGTTGAGCGGGGCGGCCGACCCACCCTCCCCGGTGATCTCGGTGGTGATGCCCTGATAGATCTTCGAAGGCAGGCGCGGATCGACGAGGATGGTGATCTCGGACTGGCCGAGCATGTCGATGAAGCCGGGCGCGACAGTCATTCCGCGGGCGTCGATCACCTGGCGGGCGACGGCATTCGCGGGCAGGAAGCCGAGCACGGCGATGCGCCCGTCGCGGATCGCGAGATCGCCCGTGTACCACGGCGAGCCCGTCCCATCGACGATGTGGCCGTTGCGGATGATGACGTCGTACGGCTGCTGGGGCCAGACCGGCGCTGTCAGGAACAGGACGATGAAAATCGCCAGACGCATGGCCGGACCTACTTGCCGAGGGCTCGTTCCAGCGCGGCGGCAAGCACCAGCACCGGATGGCCGCTGCGCGCGAACCCATCGAGCACGTCGGGACCGGGCGCGGCGCCGGCATGCAAACGGTCGTCCGCCGTTTTAAGATCGAGGAACCATTCCGCCGGGGCGTCGCGCTCCAGCGCCGAGTCGAGCGCGAAGCGCACCATCTCGTCAACCAGCCGGGTCCGCGACGCGCCGGAGGTGACGTCCAGCAGACCCTGGTAGATGGACATCTTTCGATGATAGAACACCGCATCCGATTCGTCCGGGGTCTGCTGCCAGCCGGCCATGCGCGCGAGAAAATCCTCGAAGCGCTGTTCCCACTCGGGGGTGGCGCGCTCGGCGGCGGAGACGAGCGTGCCCCCGCTGAACATGAGATTCATCTGGTCGATGGCGATTTTCCTGTCGTCGGCCGGCGGCTCCCCGGTACTGTCCGCACGCGCGGACGAAGCGCAGGGAGGCGCGGTGGCATGGCTGGCGATGAAGCGCTGGAACGCCGGCGAAAGCTCGGCGGGAAGTACGGGGGTGAGCGCCGACGATACCGCGGCGAAGGAGCGGTCGTCGGCGGAGACCGCGGCCATCGCCGAACCGAGCTGCCCCAGCAGCGCGCGGCGCTGCTCGGCCTTTATCTTCAGGCCGAGAACCATGCGCAGGGCGGGGGCGAGCTGCAACGGCGAAGCGATGGCGCCCAGATAGTCGCCGGCCAGGTGGATATCGTCTTCGCGGGTTCTCTCGGCGGGGGTGAAGGTCTGGGCCAGGACGAGGCCGAGGGTAGTGTAGAAATCGTCGAGATCGGCGCCTGTCCAGTCGTCGCAGGTGAGCGGCTCCGGAGCGGGTTTCGGGATCTCCAGAAAAATGTCGCGGGCGCGGGGCTGGTCGATGGGAAGCATCAACCGCACCGCGCGTGTTTCGAGCGAGAGACGGTCGAGCTGCAGCTCGCCGGCGCGAGCGCGCATCCCGGCGAGCACACTGGCGCCCGGCAGGGCGCGCACCCTCCAGCGATCATGGGCAACGGCGCCCAGCTCGAAGGCCCGCTCAATCAACTCGCGGCGCGTGGGCTGGTCGTCGATGCCGCCGGACTCGAGCAGGCGCAGCAGAGCGCTGGCGCCGAACTCGGGCGGCGCAGCATTGGCCATGTCGAGGATGGGCCGGAGTTTGTCCGGCAGCTTCAGGTCGGCCGCGCCTGCCGCGGCACCGGCAAGAATGGCGACGATGATGCAGCAGGCCGCGCGCATGTCCCGGTCAGAAGTTGACGATGGAGGCGAAGCCTTCCGGTTTCAGGCTCGCGCCGCCCACCAGCACGCCATCAATCTGTTCCTGCGCCATCAGCTCCTTCGCGTTCTCCGGCTTTACGCTGCCGCCATAGAGAATGCGCAGGCTTTCGCCGGCGGCCTGGCCGAATTTCGATGCGGCCAGCTCGCGAATCGCGGCGTGCGCGTCCGCGGCGATCTGCGGCGTGGCGGTTTTGCCGGTGCCGATGGCCCACACAGGCTCGTAGGCCACCACCACGGCGGCAAACTGTTCGGGCGTGAGCGGAGCCAGTCCGCCGGTGAACTGCGTTTTCAGGACGTCGTTGGTGCGGCCGGCCTCGCGGTCCGCCAGAAGCTCGCCCACACAGACAATCGGCTTGAGGCCGGCGTTCAGCGCGGCCACGGTCCTTTTATACACGGTCTCGTCGGTCTCGCCGAAGTACTGGCGGCGCTCGCTGTGTCCAACGAGGACCCACTGCGCGCCCACGGCCTTCAGCATATCCGCCGACACCTGGCCGGTAAAGGCGCCCTCCTTTTCCCAGAACAGATCCTGCGCGCCGATCTCGACCTTGGAGCCGCGCGTGGCTTCAAGCGCGGCGGACAGATCGACGTAGGGGGCGGCGATGACGATTTCGCGGTCGCGCGCGGCGGCCACCAGGGGAACGAATTTCGCGAAGAATGCGGTGGTCTCGGCGGGGGTTTTATACATCTTCCAATTGCCCGCCATTACAGGTTTTCTCATTGTATGATCTCGCTTAAAAAGCTGCTTCCTTTCATGATATGTACTGCGAAGTTTTCGGCGACGGTCTGGCCGATGTCGGAAAGCGTGGCGCGCACCCCCAGATCCACGCCACGCGGCCACCCTGGCGCGTACACCAGCAGCGGAACATATTCGCGCGTGTGGTCGGTGCCCGGCATGGTGGGATCGCAGCCGTGGTCGGCGGTGAGAATCAACAGGTCGGCGGGGGTGAGCTTGTCGAGCAGCGCGGGCAGCCATGCATCTGCCTCCTCCAGCGCCCGGCCGTAGCCTTCCACGTCGTTGCGGTGGCCGTAGAGCATATCGAAATCGACCAGGTTCACGAAAATGAGGCCGCCCGGCTCTTCATCCAGCGCGGCCAGGGTTTTGGCCATACCGTCCGCGTTGCTCACCGTCTTTACGTGACCGCCGATGCCGCGTCCGAGGAACACGTCGAAGATTTTGCCCACGCTGTAGACGCTGACGCCGGCGTCCTCGAGCTGGTCGAGCAGCATTCCTTTCGGCGGCGGGACGGCGTAGTCCTTGCGGTTCGTGGTGCGCGCGAAGGCGCCGGGCGAACCAAGGAAGGGACGCGCAATCACGCGGCCCACCTCGTCCGGCCCGTGGAGAATCTGCCGGGCGATTTCGCACATCCGGTAAAGTTCCCACAGCGGGATCACCTCTTCGTGCGCGGCAATCTGGAAGACGCTGTCCGCGGAGGTGTACACGATGGGCGAACCGGTGCGCATGTGTTCCGCGCCGAGCTGTTTGATGATCTCAGTGCCGGAGGCCGGACAATTGCCCAGCGTGGAGCGGCCGATGCGCCGCTCAAACTCCTCCATGATGCGGGGCGGGAAGCCGTGCGGGTACAGAGGAAGAGGCTTGTCCAGGTGGATGCCCACCATCTCCCAATGCCCTGTGGTGGTGTCCTTGCCCGGCGAGGCCAGAGCGCAGCGCCCGAATGAGGCGATGGGTTCGGCGGCCGGCGCAATGCCGGCGAGCGGACGGATGTTGCCGAGTCCGAGCCGCGCAAGGTTGGGAATGTGCAGGCCGCGCTGGCGGGCGATGTTGCCGAGGGTGTTGCTGCCCGCGTCGCCCCAGGCGGCGGCATCGGGCATTTCGCCAATGCCCACGCTGTCCAGCACGATCCAGACGATGCGGGTGAATGGGGGCGTCATGGCTTGATGGGCCGTACTACTACACCCTGATTTCCTTGCGGCGCGCGGCGATTCGAAGTGGGGCAGGCTCTCAGCCTGCGGCGGCCTCTCAGGCCGCCTGCCGGCGGGCCAAGCCGTAAACCAGGAAAGGGAAACGGGGCTGAGAGCCCCGCGCAGGCTCGACCACAGGCGAAGGAAAAACGCCGGCCTTGTCCGCGGATAAGGACGCCGCCGCAGCTTCGCCCCTGGCCAAGCCTGCCCCACTTCGAATCGTGCGAGTGGATCGTCATGGCTTCACGCTCGCGCTGGTCCCGCTGGATTTCAGCGCCTCGTCGATGCGGTCGCTGAGCATGGCGACGAAGCGGTCCGGGTCGAAGCCGGCCATACGGCTGGCCAGCTCGCCCCGCGCATCGAAGATGAGCGTGGTGGGGATCGAAGTGACCTTCAACAGAATGGAGAGCCCATCCTCGTAGTACGAGTTGTAACTCCACTTGTTGGCGGCCAGAAACGCGGGAACCAGGGAACGGTCCTCGTCGGTGTCGATGGCCAGGAAGATCACGTCATCGTGGCCCCGATATTTCTCCTTCACTTTGTCGTAGAGGGGGTGCTGAATGCGGCAGGGGCCACACCAGGTAGCCCAGAAATCCAGCACGATTACCTTGCCGCGCAGCGATGCCAGCTTCAGCCTGGTGCCGTCCACGCCGGTGAGCGTGAAGTCCATGGGATTGGACAACTGCATGTTCGGGTCGAACTGCTTCAGCATCATGCGGCGCTCGGCCACCACCTCGCGGTTGCGGTCCCAGGCGGCGAGGACGATCTCGCCCAGCCCCGCCTCCGAACCTTTCCACTTGCTGTAGATCTCGCCAAGCTGCTCGCGGTCGCGGTTGCGATCGGTTTCACTCACCCGCGGGTCGCCAATGGTGAAGGCGTCGGCCAGCCAGCGCACCGCTTCGGCGGGGTTGCCCATTTGGTTGTACCAGTAGCCGGTTTCGCGCGCCGCTTCGGCGCCGGGGGATACTTCAAAACTACGCCGGGCGAGCGCGACGGCTTTGCTGGCGTCGCCCAGGATGCCCTGCGCGCGGGATTCCAGCAGAATGGCCGTGGCCAGGTGCACGTCGGTTTCGATGATTCGCGAGGTGCCCCGTGGGCCGGGCTCGGGCTTTTCCCGCGCCTGTTTCGCGCTCTCGGCGAAAAGCGTTTCCAGAAGCTCGGCGTGCGGCAGCGCCTTGCGGGCGTCTTCGGGCGTGCGCGTCTTCAGCTCGGCGGCGGCCACCGGCTCGAGGATTTGCACGTCGTTGGGGTCGCGCGCCAGCACGCGTTCGCCGTACAGGGCGATGCGGCGATAGTCCTGCGCATCCACGGCGCCGCGGACCAGGCCGCGTTCAATC
>CAYVPZ010000023.1:0-17410 GCA_964453955.1 uncultured Solibacteraceae bacterium
TGCATCGCGTGGTCACCGCGCGCGCCCTGGTGCACCACCCGCGCGCTCTGCTGCTGGACGAACCCTGCACCTCGCTCGACCTGCGCGCGCAACGCGACGTCCGCCGCATTTTCCGGAGCCTCGCGCAATCGGGCCTCGGCCTGATACTGGTGACGCACGATCTCGCCGACATCATCCCCGAAATCGGCCGCGTCATCCTGCTCCGCAACGGCCGTATCGAAGCCGACGGGAGCAAAGGCGCAGTGCTCACCGCCGAACGCCTCGGCGCCCTCTTCGGCATCCCCGTCGAGCTGCTGGAGCGCGACGGCCACTATCATCTCGTCTGACTCGGGGGAAGATCAATTCACGGTGTAAGGGGCTCGCAGCGCGAACGGGGCAATCGCAATGTCGAACTGCTTCCCGCCCGGGCCAGCCATCTGATAGGTCCCGCGCATGGTTCCCGTTGGCGTACGCAGAGGGCACCACGACGAGTATTGGAACGATTCGCCGGGCGCCAGCACCGGCTGTTCGCCCACCACACCCGGGCCTCTGACTTCTTCGGTGTGCTCCAGCGCATCGGTGATGATCCAGTGGCGGCTGAGAAGCTGAACGGTCTCGCTTCCCTGATTGGTAATGCGCACCGTGTACTGAAACACCCATGCGTCCTGCAGTTGCTGCGAGTTCTCGGGCGAGTATCGGGACATCACCTCGACGCGAACGTGGTTGGTGACGGCTTCGGAGATCGGAGTGAGCGCCGACCGCACATCGGGCATGGTGGAATTCATGATAGCAGGGCGGCCTTAGCGCGCGGCCAGCTTCTTCTGCATGTCCTCCAGGGTCACGCCCTTGGTCTCCGGATACGCCACCAGCACCACCACGAACTGCAGCACCATGAAGGCCGAGAAGAACACGAACGGCGCGGCCCTCGAAGAAGCCGCAATCACCGGGAACGTCCACGAGATGGCCGCGTTCATGATCCAGTGCGTGAAGCTGCCCAGGCTCTGGCCCTTCGCGCGCACGCTGGTGGGAAACACCTCGCTGAGGTACACCCAGATTACCGCGCCCTGGGAAAATGCGAAGAACGCGATGTAACCCACCAGCAGCCACACCAGCAGGGTTTCGTGGTGGCCCCAGTAGAAAATATGCGCCACGCCCGCCAGACACGCCGCCGTGCCCACCGAGCCCACCAGCAGCAGCGTCTTGCGGCCGATGCGGTCGATCACCGACATCGCAATCATGGTGAACAGAAGATTGGTGGCGCCGATGGCCACTGCCTGCAGATCCCCGGAGACCTTGCTGAAGCCGGCCTTCGCGAAAATGTCGTTCAAATAATATAAAATGGCATTAATTCCGGAGAGCTGGTTGAACATGGCGATGGAAATGGCCAGGAACAGTGGGAAGCGGAACTTCGCCTGAAAGAGCGGCTCCTGCCCGCGCCCGTGTTCCAGATCCACCGAGGCGATCATGCCCTGGAGTTCCTGTTCGACGTTCTCCTCGCCGATGCGAACCAGCGTCGCGCGCGCCTCGTCCACCCTGCCCTTGCGCACCAGCCAGCGCGGGCTGCGTGGAATGCCGAACAGCATGGCGAAGAATAACGCCGCGGGGACGGCCGCCACGCCCAGCTTCCAGCGCCACTCGGCCTCGCCGAACGACATTAGCCCCACCACGTAGTTCGAGAAATACGCCAGCAGAATGCCCGCCACCACGTTGAACTGGAAAAAGCCGACCAGCCGGCCGCGCCATCGCGCCGGCGCAATCTCGGCGATGTACATGGGACCCAGCACCGACGACCCGCCGATTCCCAGCCCGCCGATGAAACGGAAAAAGACCAGCGAATACCAGTCCCACGCGAAGGCGCATCCCAGCGCGGATATCAGATAGAGGATGGCCATGAGGCGAAGGCTGTCACGGCGGCCCAGACGGTCGCCGGGGATGCCCGCCAGCATGGCCCCCAGAATGGTGCCCACCAGAGCGCTGGCCACGGTCAGGCCGAGGCCGCTGGGCGAGAGACTCCAGACGCGCGTCAGCGCGGATGTAGTGCCGGCGATCACCGCCGTGTCGAAGCCGAACAGCAGGCCGCCCAGCGCGGCCACCACCGTACTGCGGACCAGCGAGGAGGAGAGTGTCATCAGCGCAGGCTCACCTTCACTGTCTTGATCTCGAACGGCGCTACGGGCACCGCGATTTCGTCGCCGCCGGTGGGCGAGATCGCCTGGCCGCGCCGCTCCATCAGATTGGTCTCTTCGGCGCTGGCCGCGGCCCCGGGCAGACGCAGATGAACCTCTCCGCCCCGGCCGGCCCATTCGTAGAAACGGATGACCAGCGCGTCGTCGTCCTCGCTTTTCTTCACCGCCGTCACCACCACGTTGTCCTCCCTCACTTCGAGGAACGAACGGGCGTCCGGCAGGCTGCCGGTATGATTCGCGACGACGGTCGGCAGCAGCGGATAGTTCAACTCATAGCCCTGCCGGACCGTCAACGCCTCGCGCCATCCGCCGCCATGCGGGTAGAGCGAATACGTGAACGCATGGTGGCCCTCGTCGGCGTGCGGGTCGGGAAAATCGGGCGAGCGCAACAGGGACAGCCGCAGCACGTTGCCTCTGGCGTCGTACCCGTACTTGCAGTCGTTCAGCAGGCTGAAGCCGTGGCGCGCGTCCGACAGGTCCGCCCAGCGCTCGGCGGGCACCTCGAACTTCGCCTTTTCGGCAGGCGTATTCCGCGTAGTGGGCCGCTCGATGGAGCCGAACGGGATTTCGAACGTCGCCTTGTCGTTATGCCCGCTCAGCGGGAAGGCCACCTTCAACAGGATGTGCTTCTCGTGCCACTCGGCCTGCATTTTCACGTCCACCCTCGGCACCCCGGCATTCACGGTGATGTCCTGAATGAATGCCGAATCCTGAAAATGGGACTTTACACGAATCACCGCGCGCAGCGGTCCGCTCTCAACCAGTTTCACCTCGTCGGCTTTGTCGATGTCCCAGTGCTTCTTCTCGAAATCGGCATCGATATTCCAGGCATCCCATTTCTGCGGCTTGTCCACGAAAGTCTGCAGCAAGTTGCCGCACACGCGATCCTTCGGGCCGCCGGTGTCGGTCTCTGCGGGAGCGAGCGCCTCGGTGCCGCTGCGCTTGTCGAACAGACTCACCACGCATCCGGTTTGCGGATCGATGGTCACACGGAGGAACTCGTTCTCCAGTGCAGTCGCGGACGCTTTCACGCCGGTGGGCGCAGACAGTTGCCGCGCGGCGCGCACGTAATAAGTCTGATAGCCGAGAGCCGGCACGCTGGCCGCGATCAGCACACGCACGATGTTGGTGCGCCCGTCATTGGACAATAACTCGGAGGCAACGCGCGCGCCTGAGGAATCCATCACCTCCACGTCGTCAGCCGGGCCGGGCAACTGCGCCTCCACTTCCACAACCTCTTTTCGCGGCCACGAGAGCGGGTTGAACACCACCACCGGAACGCCCTTCTGCGCGTCCGTGGCGATGTTGGCCGCGATGCTGCGCAGCCCGCCGTCCATGGCCTCGCCGCCCAGCCGGTCCACCTCCTCGAGATTGCGCTTCGCGTCCACATAATTCACCGCGATGCCCGAGCCGGGCATGACGTCGTGGAAGTGATCGAACAGCAGCCGCCGCCACGCGTCGTTCAGCTTCTCCTGCGGATACGCATAGCCGTAAGGCGCCGCGAGCGACGAAAATTTCTCGGCATTGAGCAGCACTTCCTCGGCGTGGCGGATGCGCTGCTTGGTGTCCGCCTGCGAGGTCAGCACGCCGCGGTGGTATTCGAAATACAGTTCGTCTTTCCACGTGGGCACTTTCATTTCCGGGAGCTTCTTTTCGAGATCCGCAAAGAACCCCGCGGCCGTGCCGAACTTCAGCTCCGGATACACCACGCCATCGGCATCGAGACGGGCGCCGTCGTCCAGCATTTCCCGGGTGGGTCCGCCGCCGTGGTCGCCCACGCCAAACAGGTGCATCATTTCAGGCTGGTTGGCGGTGTCGGCGCCGTAGAGCGCGGGCGCCCATACGGAGAGGTTCGTGGCCATATGGACGGCGTCGAGGCCGCCCGCATAATCCTGCGGGAAATAGGTGAGCACGCGGCTCCCATCGGGCGACTCCCACCAGAACAGTTTGTACGGGAACTTCGTCGTGTCCGCGGCCCACAGCAGCTTCTGCGTCACGAAGTAGTCGATGCCCGACCTCTTGTAGATCTGCGGGAGCTGCCAGCTATAGCCGAACGAGTCCGGATTCCACCCGATCTTCACATCCACCCCGAATTTCTGCTGGAAAAATCGCTTGCCCACCAGGAGCTGCCGCACCAGCGATTCGCCCGCGGGCATGTTCAGGTCCGGCTCCACCCACATCCCGCCCACCAGTTCCCAGCGGCCTTCCTTCACCCGCTGCTGGATTTCGCGAAACAAGTCGGGATACTTCTCCTCCATCCAGTAAAACGTCTGCGCGGAGCCCATGGAGAAGGTGAAGTCCGGGTATTCGCGGATCAGATCGAGCGCGCTGCGGAACGTGTTGCGCACCACCTCCACTGTCTCCGTCCACGGCCACAGCCACGCCATGTCGATATGCGAATTGCCGGTGGCGCGAATGGTGAACTGCTGGAGCCAGGGGCGGAGCGCCTCCAGTTTCGCCTGCGCGGTGTGCAGTGAGTGGTCGAACGCGGCCTGGTCGCCGCGATCCAGCGCGGTGGTGTCGATGGCTTCCACCGCCGCATCGAGCGTTTGCTCGCGCCCGGCGCGCCCTTCCTCGTACGCATGAACCACCGGGAACGCGGACAGAATCTCCATCCGCAGCAATGCCGGGTCGGGCCGCGCCGCCGGCGCCTCGAGCAACAGCCGCGCGCTATTCAGGTTGACATCGTCGTCGCCGACGTCAACGCGAATGGCCAGCAGGAACTTTTGTCCCGGTTGCGCGGATTCGGTGAGCGGAATCGGCTGCAGCATGTCCGTGTCCAGGCGTGCCACGATGGAGCCATTGGAAAAAACGGTCAGCATCACGCGGCTCCAACTGTCCACGCCCAGGTCCAGCTTCACGCGCGCCCCGCGCACGTCGTAGCCGGCAACCGCCGGAGGCAACTCCACCATGAGGCGCAGCACACCCGCGCCTCTCCAGTGGTCCCCCACCTTTACTGCCTTCCAGTCGGAGTCGTTCAGCGATGGGTCCTCCGGATGGGCCAGGTCGGCATGGAAGCGCCACTCCGAAAGGGGGACAACGCCAGTCGCTTCCAGTCTGTCCAGTACCGGTTTCCAGGCGGCGGGAGGAGTGGTGGTCTGCGCGCGCAGAAGGCATGCCGCGCCCAGCAGGAGAACCGCGGGGAGAGTTGGTCTCATGGGGATACGCATCCAGCATACTCCCGCTCGCGCCCGGCCCGCGCCACCCGGAATCGATGGGTCTTAATGTACTTTTGATGTTCTCTTTATGCCTTCCTTAGAAGCAATCCACTACGTTCGTAGGTAGTGGCTATGGCTCAGGAAAAGCCCGCCGTTCGTCTGCGCTGCGGCGCGCAACTCGACCATTATCGGCTGGAGAGCGTGGCTGCCCGCAGTGGCATGGCCTCCATTTTTCGGGGCACGGACACGCGCACTGGCGCAGCGGTTGCCATCAAAATCCCGCACCCGGAAATGGAAGACGACCCGTTGCTGGTTCATCGTTTTCAGCGGGAGGAGGAGATCGGCAAGGACCTCGACCACCCCGCGGTGATGAAGGTGTTCAGCGACGACCACCGCAGCCGGCCCTACATGGTCATGGAATGGGTGGACGGGCGGCTCCTGCGGGACGTGATGCGCGGACCGGAGAAGATGCCGGTGGCCCGAGCCATGCGCATTGCGCTCGGCATCTGCGGCGCGCTCGAGTACATTCACAGCCGCGGCGTGGTGCACCGCGACCTGAAGCCCGAGAACATCATGATCGACGCCGAGGACCGCGTCAAACTCATCGATTTCGGCATCGCCGGCAAGGCCGGGGCCAGCCGCCTGACCTTCCGCCGGCTCTCCGACGTGATGGGCACACCCGACTACATCTCGCCGGAACAGGTGGAGGGGAGCCGGGGCGACGCGCGCAGCGACCTGTACGCGCTGGGCGTCATCCTTTATGAGATGCTGACGCGGCAGACACCGTTCTATGGTCCGAACGCCTTCGCCGTGATGAACGACCGGCTGCAGCGCAATCCCGTTCCGCCGCGCGAGATCGAGCCCGCCGTTACGCCGCAATTGCAGGAGATTGTCTATCGCGCCATGGAGCGGGAGCCGCGCAACCGCTACGCCAGCGCGCGCGAGTTCGCCCGGGACCTGCGGCATCCGGATGAGGTGGAGGCCACCGAGCGTCCCGAGTTGCGCGATTGGACCTGGCGCAGGGCGCCCCTTTCGAGACGCATTCTCACCTACTCGCTCCTCGGGCTGATTCCCGTGGCGATCTTCACGCTGCTGGTGTACGTGGCCCGCCACGCGTAGCAGCGCCGGCCCGGCTCACTCCGCGTTGGACAATTCCCGCATGGACAATCCCCACAAAGGCCGGATAGTGGATTGTTTCCAGGCGTACTTTGTGGTAGTCTCGCAGGCACAAAGGCGGTCTCTTGGCTGGCAGCGGACCGGAGTTGAATGTCGGCCTCGGCGTTTCGGCTGGGGAGCACGCCGGTATCGCTGAATCGGAGATTCGTGCACAGTTGGAGCGTATTGCCGGCAGCCGGGGCTTTGCCGGTTCCGAGAGGCTCTGCCGTTTCATCCGCTGGACCGTGGGGCAAACGCTGGCCGGCAGTTCCGAACCCCTTAGACAACACGTGATTGCCCGGGAAGTATTCGACCGGAAGGCCGACTTCGATCCGCGCATCGATTCCATTGTGCGCACCGAAGCCCAGCGGCTCCGCCGCCGGCTCACCGAGTATTACGAAACGGAAGGCGCGCAGGACCGGGTGATTATCGCTTTTGCGCCCGGCAGTTATGTGCCGGTATTCAGCCGGCGCGACGACCTCCCGTGCGCCGGTGAAGCCGGCATGGCATCGACAACCGCCGCAGCTCCGGACCGGTACCTGGTGGCCGTCCTTCCGTTTGTGAACCTGAGTGGGGCATCCCGGCAGGATTACCTGTGTCAGGGAGTTACTGAAGCGATCACCGACCGGCTGGCCGGCCTCCCGGGATTACGCGTTATTGCCCAAACCTCCGCGTTCCGCTTTCGCGAAGCCGAACCGGACCTGACCAGGGTTGCGCGCGAGCTCGGTGTGGGAACCGTGGTGCACGGAAGCGTTCGGATTGCCGGAGCGAAGGTTCGCATCTCCGCCCGCATCGCCGATACACACACGCATGCGTGGGTGTGGGGCAGGACGTTCGATTGCGATCTCGCCGCCTTGTTCGCGGTGGAGGACAAGATTTCGGAGGCCGCAGCGGGTTTTCTCCGGGTCCAAATGTCGGCGCGGTGGCGGACACGCGGTAAGCCGCCGTCGTCGGAGGCCTACGATCTCTATCTGCTGGGCCGGCATGCCTGGAACAACATCACCGCCGAGAGCTGTCTCGAAGCAGCCGAGTACTTCACTCGCGCCATCTCGCTGGACCCCGAATTTGCCAAGCCGTGCGCCGGTCTTGCCGACGCCTATAACTGGCTGATCTTCTTCGAACGGCGTCGCCCCGCGGAATTGACGGCCTTGTCGCGCCGGATGGCGCTGCGGGCGATTCAGTTGGACGAGGGCTGCTCGGAAGGATACGTCGCGCTCGCTACCCTGACCAGCCTCCTCGATTGGCAATGGGAGGAAGGCGAACGACTGATGCGCCTGGGAATCGAGCTCCGTCCCAGTTCGATCTCGGCGCACGTGCAAACCGCGTTCGCGCAGATGCAGCGGGGCAATCTGGCGGGGGCCGGGGAAGCCTTGCAAAGGGCCCTTGATCTCGATCCGCTTTCCTTGCGAGTGCACCGGGTCATGGCTCTTCACTATTACTATGCCCGCCAGTACGAATCCGCCCTCCGGGCGGTGGAACGCGCTCTGGCGCTTGGCCCGGGTATCCCGGACACGCGCTATTTTCTCGGGATGATCCTGCTGCAGATGGGCCGATATGATGAGGCCATTGCCACGTTGGAGCTGGGCGGCAGTGAGTTCCGTGGGCAAATCCTGGGCACACTGGTGCTGACCAACGCAGCGGCGGGACGGCCGCGGGCCGCCCAGCAAGCGTTCGACCGGTTGACCGGCCTTGCCCGGCATGAGTACATCTCGGCGGCGGGCTTTTTATACGCCTGGCTGGGCCTGGGCGAAAAGGAACGGGCGCTCGGCGCGCTGAACGATGCCCTGGAGACGCGCTCGGCCGGTCTTATGGGTCTGCTCCTCGATGCGCGGCTCGACCCGATTCGGGGCACCCCGGGCTTCCAGCAAGTCCTCCGCGCCATGAATCTCGTGTGACGCGTTTCAGCGAAAAGCCCGCTTAGTCAGGTTCAAACTCCGCGCGATGGCCGGGCGCACCGGCTTGCTGGTCTTCTTTCCGAAGATAGCAATCCCCGATCACAAGCACCTCGATTTCCGTCCCCATGAAGCAGCGGAACGCGTCCTCCGGAGTGCAGACTATCGGCTCGCCGCGTACGTTGAAACTTGTATTCACCAGCACGGGGCAACCGGTTTTCCCCTCGAAGGCGCCGAGCAATGCGTGGAAACGGGGGTTCTGGTCCTGGCGCACGGTCTGCACGCGCGCCGAGTTATCGATGTGAGTAACTGCCGGTATCTCGCGGCGGATGACGCCGGCCACGAGTAACATGTAGGGACTTTCCACCTGTAGGTCGAACCATGCCGGAGCCGCCTCCACCGTCACCGCGGGCGCAAATGGACGAAACGATTCGCGGCGCTTCACCTTGAGATTGAGAGCCGATTGCATGGCCGGCGAACGCGGGTCCGCCAGAATCGACCGTGCTCCCAGCGCGCGAGGTCCAAATTCCATGCGGCCCTGAAACCAGCCCACGGCCTTGCCCCCGGCAAGGGCCTCCACGGTAGCCGCCAACAGTTCGGATTCATCGAGTATCCGATAGTGCGCGCCAGCGGTCCGCAGACGGCTCTCGATTTCCTGTTGGGAGAAGCCGGGCCCGAGCAAGCTCCCTTTCATGCTGTCCACTCCGGACTGCCGTGGTTGTCCCAGATAGCCGTGATACGCGGCCAGTGCCGCCCCCACCGCGCAACCGGCATCGCCGGCGGCCGGTTGAATCCAGATGTGCTCGAAGCCGCCCTCGCGCCACAGCCGGCCATTGACCACGCAGTTCAACGCCACACCGCCGGCCAGACAGAGGTTCCGCGCGCCGGTGTCCTTCCTGAGAGCGCGAGCCATGCACAGAACCACGTCCTCAAGCACCATCTGGATGGAGGCGGCGACGTCCTTGTGGCGCTGGTCGAGCGCTACTTCCGGCCCGCGCGGCGGACCGCCAAACAGATCATCGAAACCCGCGTTGGTCATGGTCAACCCGGCCGCGTAGTTGAAGTACTCCATGTTCAACCGGAACGAACCGTCCGGCTTCACGTCGATCAGGTGCTCGCGAATCGCGGCGACATAGCGCGGCACGCCGTATGGCGCCAGGCCCATCAGTTTGTATTCGCCCGAGTTCACGCGAAATCCGCAGTAGTAAGTGAAGGCCGAGTACAGCAATCCCAGGGAATGCGGAAAGTGTATCTCGCGCATCACTTCGATGCGATTGCCCCGGCCGAGCGCGGCGGACGTGGTGGCCCACTCGCCCACGCCGTCCATGGTGAGAATCAGCGCCTCCTCGAATGGCGAAGGGAAGAACGCCGCGGCGGCATGGCTCAGGTGGTGCTCGGTGAACAGCAATCGCTTCGCGCTGTCGAAGTCCGGCGCCAGAGTTCGCAGTTCGCGCCGCAGCAGGTTCTTCTGAAACAGCTTCTCGCGAATCCACAGCGGCAGCGCCATGCGGAAGGAACTGAACCCGCGCGGCGCAAACGCGAGATACGTCTCAATCAGCCGCTCGAACTTCAGGAACGGTTTGTCGTAGAAGACGACATAGTCCAGCTCGCCCGGGCCTACGCCGCCTTCCGCCAGACAGTACTCGACGGCATGGCGAGGGAAGGACGCGTCATGCTTCCGGCGAGTGAATCGCTCTTCCTGCGCCGCCGCGACAATCTCCGCTCCACGGAGCAACGCCCCCGCGCTGTCGTGGTAGAACGCGGAAATGCCGAGGATGGTGGGCACTTAGAACTGGTTGGCCATGGTTTCCGGCGGCGGGCCCGGAGGCTCACGCGCAATCCAGTAACTGGCCGCCTGCGGGTCCGCCCGCAAGCGCAGCGGATCTTTCCCGAGAAGCCGAAGGAGCAGACCAAAGGGCGTGAAGACAAGATAATACAAAGCGGCCATCGCCAGCGGGTTCACCACGCGGGCCAGCACCGCGCCCAGCGCCGTCCAGGCGCGATTCAGGGGACGGAGCAGGAATGGGGCGAGCGCCGCAACCAACTGAATCGTCGCGCTGGCAACCAGAACCGGCATGCGCACCCGGCCGTGCCACAGCAGGGGCCACACCGATACCACGAGGAGCAACAGACCGGCCACCAGACCGAACTGCCGGTCCGAGGATGCGCGCACCGGCGCGCGGCGAGTCAGGTCCTCGTGTATTTGGGGCTTCATGACCCTACCCGGTTTCGGGACCGTCGTGCAGCACGCACACGTCTTTCAGATTGCGATAATCTTCAGCGAAGTCGAGCCCGTAGCCAACCACGAACTCGTCGGGAACCCGGAAGCCCACGTAGGCCGGCTGCACCGGCCGCTGCCGCCGCTCGGGCTTGTCCAGCATGGTGACAATCCCCAGCGACTTCGGCTTGCGCTGCTCCAGCACGTTCAGCAAATAGGTCAGGGTGACGCCGCTGTCGATGATGTCCTCCACCACCAGCACGTCAAAACCCTCGATGGACACATCCAGGTCCTTGGTGACCTTCACCTCGCCCGAACTTTTCTTGCCCCGTCCGTAGCTGGAGATGCCCATGAACTCCACCCGGCACGGCGTGCTGATGGCGCGCGCCAGATCGGCCAGGAACAGGAACGAGCCTTTCAGGATGCCGATCAGGTACAGCGGGCCTTCCGGGTAGTCGCGCGAGATCTCGCGGCCGAGCTGCTCGACGCGATCGCGGATCTGCTCGCTGCTCAGCAGGACGGTCAGCCCAGCGCTCACTTAGTCGGCCTCGTGTGCGGCCGCGCTCAGGCGAACGCTGGCCGGACCAATGTGGATGTGCGCGCCCGTCGCTTTGCCGGGCACGGCCGACCGAAAGGCGAAGAAGGGAATGTTGTGTGCTTCCAGATACTGGCGCAGCCAGACGCCCTCGGGCTGATCCGGCATGAGCGCCACATCCACTCTGCCGCGATGATCGAACCCCAGGGCGCGATGCGCGGCCGTGTCTCCGTTGGCGCTGACAGGCATGGGACGATCATATTGCTTTTGCCAGGCTGCCTCAACGTCTTTCAGATCGCCGGGCGAAAAAGAGCCTTTCCCCGCGAAATGCTCTTCCACCGCGTTCAGCGCCGTGGCCGATTCGGCGTTTTGCTCAACGCGGGCCATGGCCGCGAGTTCGGCCAGCAACCGCGCTCTCTCCTCGGCCAGATCGAGCGTGGTCTGGCGGAAATGCAGCTCGTCGTTCAGCGGATCGAGCGCGTTGCGGGCGGCGATGCCGGCGTCAATTTGCCCGCGCACACTGTCGATCTGCGCCTGCTGGCGATCGAAGCGCCGGTGCGCCGCGGCCAGCATATCGGCGGTCTGCTCTTCGGTCATACTCTCCACCGGCGCGTACAGCGTCCGGCGCAGAATCAGATCGTCCTGGGCGTCCGCCAGTTTGGCCAGAGCCTGCTCCAGGCGCGCTCGCGGCAAGGCCCCGCTCTCCACCAGGCTGGAAATGCGCCGCACCTCGTCATCGGCCAGACCGGCCTGTTTGCTGAAGGGGTTGTCGGGTGCGGTCGCCGGAGTTTGCGCCAGTATTGGCAGCGAACACAGGGCGAACAGTAAGGTTCGCGGCTTCTGCATTCTCGTGAACCAGTGTACCATCAGGGTAGGAGACGAAGGCTTATTCGCGGCCAGAGCAACTCTGTTCGAAAAATCCCGCCCAGTCTGGCAGATTCCGCACATTCCACGGAAGTCGATGAACCGGCCGCCATTCCCTTGCCTGGAGAAGCCCCGCCGGAAGAGCCGGCAGCGGAAGAGACGGCGCCGGCCTGGCTGACCGCCGTCCGCGCCGTCGACTCGCGGAAGGGCTCCGATATTCGCGTACTGGATCTGCGCGAAGTCACTTCCTTCGCCGATTTCTTCGTCATCGCCACGGGCTCCAACCCGCGCCAGATTCAGGCCATCGCGGAAGAAGTGCAGAAGCGCCTGCGGGAACGCGGAGAGCGCCCCATCAGCGTGGAGGGGCTCAATAACGCGGAATGGGTTCTGGCCGACTACGGCGACTTTATCGTGCACATCTTCTCGCCGCAGTCCCGCCAGTACTATGATCTGGAGCGTCTGTGGCGCCACGCCAAAGACGTGGCGGTCCCCGCGGACCATCCCGAAGGCTAGTCTTCCGTTCCCCCCACTCCGTGGAAACCCGGAAGCCGCGAGACCAGTCTGTTAGTATGAACGCGTGCGCGTCAGGGTGCTGTTCTTCGGCATGTTGAAAGACATGGCCGGCGGGGCCCAGGATTCTATCGACATTACCGGGGGGGAGACTCTGGCAGCGGTATTCGATCGCTGCGTGAGCCGTGCGCCGGCCCTTGCGCGGGCCCGGCCGGGCGTGGTGCCGGCGCGTAATCAGCAGTTCGCAAAGTGGAGCGACACGGCCGCCGATGGGGACGAGATCGCATTCCTTCCGCCGGTGAGCGGAGGTGCGGGAAAGTACGTTCAGGAGATAACCGAACAGGAAGGCCACTTCTTCGCTCTGACGCGCGAGATCATCGACACGCCCGGCCTCGCTCGCCGCGTGTTGCGGGGTGAAGACGGAGCGGTGGTGAATTTCGAAGGCGTGGTGCGCAACAACACCAAGGGACGGGCCACCCGCTTCCTCGACTACGAATGCTACGAGCCATTGGCCATCCGGACCATGGCCGAGATCGGCCGCGAAATAATTCGCTCGCACGCGGTGGGCCGCATCGCCATGGTGCACCGTCTGGGCCGCATGGAAATCGGCGAGACCAGCGTGGCCGTGGTTGTTTCCGCTCCCCACCGCCGGCCGGCATTCGAGGCGGCGTTGGAAACCATCAACCGGCTCAAGCGAACGGTCCCCATCTGGAAGAAAGAGCACTTCGCCGACGGCGAGGTATGGGTGGAAGGCGCGTGGGACGACTCTCTCTTGCAGCATTGATCGCGCTCGGCCTGACTCCGGCGGCGCACCCACAGGACCCGGTTTTTCGATCCGACGTCAACCTGGTGCGCCTCATCGTCACCGTCAAGGATGCCGCCGGGGGTCTGGTGACCAATGCGGACCGAGACGACTTCGCGGTGTTCGACAACGGCGTGAAGCAGACCGTCTCCGTCTTCGAGCGCCATACCGAACAACCGTTGTCGGTCTCTCTGCTGATCGATACCAGCGGCTCGGCCGGCATCGAACTGCGCCACGAAGTGGACTCCCTGCTGCACTTCGCCACCGCGCTGTTCCGGGAAGGAAATCCCAAAGACGCCGCCGCCCTGTATTCGTTCAATACCGACGTCACCCTGCACTGCAGCTTCACGCGCCGCGTCTCCCTTCTGGAGCACGAGCTGCAAGGCCTGAAATCGGACGCGGGAACATCCATGTACGATGCCCTGTGGTTCGCCGCGCGCGATCTGGATGGCCGCGACGGACGGCACATCATCGTGATTGTGACCGATGGCGACGATACCACCAGCGCCAAGGATTTCCATGCCGCTCTCGAATCGGCGCAACTGGCCGAGGCCTCCGTCTATCCGGTGGTCATGATCCCCATCACCAACGACGCGGGACGCAGCATTGGCGGCGAGCACGCCCTCACCACCATCGCCCAGCGCACCGGCGGCCGCATTTTCCTGCCCACTACCGGCGCCGAGCTGGAAACCGCCTTCGTCGATCTGGTTCACGAACTGCGCACACAGTACCTGCTGGGCTATTACCCGAAGAACATCCCTCGATCGACCAACCGTTTTCACACCACCACGGTGAAGCTGGCGCGGCCTGGATTGCGAGCCATCACGCGCACCGGCTATTATGGAAGCACTGACCACTGATCTCACGCGAATGGCCTCCAAAGGAAGCAAGTCAAGGCCGCGTGCGCCCGAACAGACCTTCGAAGAAGCGAATTACCTTCGATATCTGTGCGACAACCATATTCCGGTGCGCGTCCGGCTCAGCAACGACGAAGAAGTTTCGGGTGTGGTGGAGTTTTTCGACTCCGCCTTCATCCGGCTGACCCGCCACGGGCAGCCGAATCTGTTCCTGTTCAAGCACGACATCAAGTACCTCTTCGAGGTCCCCGAGTAACCCGCCGGTTGCCATGCCCTCCTTCGCGGAAGCCGCCGGGCAAATCGCACGCGAGGCTGGAGCCCTGCTTCGCGAATACTTCGAGCGCCGCGTGCGCGTCGAGCTGAAAGGCGAGTTCGACATCGTGACCGAGGCCGACCGCGCCTCCGAACACCTCATCGTTTCGCGGCTCCGCGAACGCTTCCCCACGCACGCCGTGGTGGCCGAGGAAGGGTCGGGACGGGACTCGGCTTCCGCCGAATACCGCTGGTACGTGGATCCGCTCGATGGCACCACCAACTTCGCGCACGGCTTCCCCATGTTCAACGCCACGCTGGCGCTGGAGCACGACGGCGAACTCGTCGCTGGCGTGATTTTCGATCCGCTACGCGACGAGATGTTCTCGACCGAGCGCGGCGCCGGCGCCTTTCTCAACGGCTCGCGCATCGAAGTCTCCCGAACGCCCGTGCTGGACAGCTCGCTGCTGGCCACCGGCTTTCCCAGCCGCAAACGCCATCGCAACGTCAACGTGTACTTCTTCTACCAGATGGCCATGATGACCCACGGCGTGCGCCGGGCCGGGTCCGCCGCGCTGGATCTCGCCTACGTTGCGTGCGGGCGTTTGGACGGCTTCTGGGAGTTCGGCCTCAGCCCCTGGGACATGGCCGCGGGCGTGTTGCTGGTGAGGGAGGCGGGCGGCAGCGCGTCGGACATGTACGGCCAGCCTGTGGATCTGCGCGGCGCCACCGTGCTGTGCGACAATGGCCACATCCACGGCGAGATTCTCGGCGAGTTCGCGGCCATCTTCCGCGGCGAGCAGAAGTTCGCCATGCCGGACGTGGGCCACGAATGAACACGAATGCACACGAATGAGTGAGAGTATCGGACCCGTCAACCGGCCACCGTTGAGGTGGACCTGGATACGGTTGTGATGTTGCGGATCTACTTGTCGAGGAATGCCTTCTCGTCGAGCTCAAGTGCGTGTACCGCTTCGCCAGCGAACACATGGCGCAGTGCCTCAACTATCTCAAAGCGTCCGGCCTCAGGCTGGCCCTGCTGATCAACTTCCAAAAGAAGTGGAGTGGAAGCGCATCATCCTCTGATTCGTGTCCATTCGTGGCCAGTGCGCGCGCCCCTGTAGACAAACCCCTGTCTCGTAGTACTATAGTTCGAGCCTTAACGGAAGGAGCCATCCATCCGATGTGGAACAAGCGTAAAGAAGAGGAATACCCGGTAAAGCCCGCGGCCCCTCCGGCGCCACCCGCCGCGGCCAGTTCTGTTATTCAAAAGGAGTCGATTCCTATGTCCGCTTCCCCGATGCGTTATCCCGACGCCGACCTCCGCGGCGCGGCGATTATCGGCAAGTCCGTCATGGTCAAGGGACAGATTGTCAGCCGCGAGGATCTCACCATTGATGGGGAGGTGGAGGGCACCGTCGAGTTGCAGGAACACCGGCTCACCATCGGCCCTCATGGCAAAGTCCGCGCCGATATCAAGGCGCGGGAGATTGTCGTGCTCGGCAACGTCTACGGCAATGTCGACGTGGCCGACAAAATCGAGATTCGCAAAGACGCCAAGCTGGTGGGCGACATCAAGACGGCGCGCATCGTGATCGAGGACGGGGCCTACTTCAAGGGCAGCACGGACATCGTCCGGCCCGAGCCCAAGCCGGCTCCCCCGGCCCCCCGGGCGGCTGCCGCGCAACCCGCGCCAGTCGCGGCTGTCACCCCTGCGCCCGCGTCCGCGCTCCCGGTGGAAGCGAAGCGATAAGATCGTGGTGGGGCGGCCCATCTCCGCCCCGCTATGCCCGGAGCGCCATCACGCACGCTGCTGAACCGTAATAGCAACGGACTGGACCAGTTCTTCTCGTCCATTCGCGAGCGCAGCGGTCTGTCCATTCTCGATCTCGCGGGCGCCAGCCAATCCAACATTACCTTCATCACGCAACTGGGTCACCGGCTCTACTCCGACGACATTCTGCGAACGCTCGCCACGTCGTTCGGGACCGACGATGATTTCCTGATCCGCCAGGCCGAGCCTCAGCGCGCCGAGTACTTCCTGAAGCAGAGTCTCGACTTTCTGGACGACACCTTCGATGGCGCGCTGGTATGGGACACGCTGCAGTTCCTGGCTCCGCCGCTTCTGCAGCTCACCGTCGACCGCCTGTATCGGGTCCTCCGTCCCGGCGCCTACCTGCTCTCTTTCTTCTCCGCCGACGAGAAGGCCCGGGTGATTCCCGTGAACTCGTACCGGATACAGGACTCGAAGACCCTGCAACTGGCGGCGCGTGGGGAGACCAGGCCGGCGCAGTTCTTCAATAACCGCGCCATCGAGCGTTTGTTCCAGAACTTCCAGTCGGTGAAGTTTTTCCTCACCCGCGACAACCAGCGCGAAGTAATCGCGCGTCGCTAGCAGCCTGCGCCACGAACGCTACGCCAGGCCATGGAAGAATTCCAGGCTCTTCCGGGCGCAGGTTTCCCAGCGGAATTCCTGCGCCTGCCGAAACCCATCGCGAGCCAGCTTCGCCCGCAGCGCCGGTGATGTGAGCAGCAGCTCCAGCCCCCGGTGCAGCTCGCCGGCGCTGCGCGGGTCCACCAGCACGGAGCCGGCCGCGGCAATCTCCGGCAGCGACGACAGGTTGGAGGTCAGGGCGGGTACCCGCGCGGCCATCGCCTGCGCCACCGGGAAGCCGAACCCCTCATACAGCGACGGGTACACGAACACCGTTGCGCCCGCGGTCAGCGGCGGCAGCTCCTCTTCGCTCACGTAACCGAGATAGCGCACTCCGCCGGCGCCCGCGCGCAGCCGCGCCACGGTCCGTTCGGCGCCCCAGCCTTCCGGACCGGCCACCAGCAGCTCGAATTCCTCGCGCAGCGAGGGTTTCAATTGCGCCCACGCATCCAGCAGTGTGTCCACGTTCTTGCGCGGCTCAATGGTGCCGACGAAGAGCACGTAGGGGCGGCTGGCGGCGAGCGGCTTTGCGTCGAAGAGGGCGTCGGCGACGCCGGAATAGATGACC
>CAYVPZ010000024.1:0-17366 GCA_964453955.1 uncultured Solibacteraceae bacterium
CCGCGCCGAGGTCCGCGAGATCGAGCCGTATGTGTACTGCCAGTTCACCCACAGTAAGTACAGCCCGCGATTCGGCGCATCGCGCGTGCCGTGGTTGAGCGGGTCGGCCACGTGGTCGTTCTTCACGGCAACGCAGTACATTCTGGGCGTGCGGCCGGAGTATGGCGGGCTGCGGATCGACCCCTGCATTCCCGCGGCGTGGAAGGGCTTTACGGCAACGCGGGTGTTCCGCGGCAGGAACGTGCGCGTGGAGGTTCGCAACCCGGACAGCGTTCAGAAAGGTGTGCGGAAGCTGGTCCTCAACGGCGAGCCACTGGAAGGGAACTTCATCCCCGTGGAGAAACTGGGCGAGGAAAACGCGGTAATTGTGGAAATGGGCTGAGGAATTATCAAGCCCCCGCGGTGGGCCAGGCCTTCCCAATGCGCGTTAAAGCCAAACCCGTCTCGGAAGAAATGGCGCATCTATGCTCTTTGCTCGCGAGCGAACTCCTCACGTGGCCCGAGGTGACCGGCAAACCGATGTTCGGCCTCCGCGCTTTTTACAGAGGCGCCACGGTATTCGCCATGTTCCCGGAAAAGCGATCGCTCGAACAACCCAACGCTATCTGGTACAAGCTGAAACGATAACAGCGCGCGGAAGGAAGGCGATAAGTGGCGCTTTCTCGAATTGAACGGCGAACAGTCCATCCCCCGGGCCATCCGGACGCTGGAAAAAGCACACGCACAGGCCGCCCCGTGAGACCGTGTTACCCTCAGACGATTCTCTAACGCCCGAATGGAGCCAGGACCACTGAGCAAACTGATTCTCGCCAGCAGGAACCCTCCGTCCCTGGTTCATGCGGTTCGAACCGCGGTGGCGGCGGTTGTGTCCTACCTGATTGCCAGCTTGTTCCGCTTGCCGGAAGCATACTGGGCTTCGATTTCGGCGATGATCGTGATGCAATCCACGCTGGGTGTGGCACTGCCGGTTTCCGTGCAGCGCTTCGCGGGAACAGCGATCGGGGCTGCTGTTGGGGCCGCGGCCGGAAGCCTGTTCGGCGAAAGTGTCTGGGCCTTTGGCGGCGCCGTCTTTCTGATTGGAGTGCTTTGTGCGGTCCTGCGGGTGGACAGAAGCGCCTACCGCTATGCCAGCATAACCCTGGCGATTGTAATGCTCGTGGCACGGCATGCCAGCGTCTGGCTCATCGCGATTCACCGTTTTTGTGAAGTATCGTTGGGGATTGCGGTCGGACTGTTGATCTCCGCTCTGTGGCCCGAAGGGTAATCCAGGGGCTCACTCCGCCGCCGGCTCCGCAGGGGCTTCCTTGCGGGCGTGCTCGAACAGGAAGCTCAGCGTCTTGTCGGTGCGGATGCCGCTGACGATGCGGCGGATAATGCCCTTCTCCTCGAGGCGCTTGCGCGTGGCGGCCACGGGTTCGCGCTCCTGGCGGGCGATGCGCTGCACTTCGCGGTCCACCTCGTCCTGGGTTACCTCGATGGCCTCCCGTTCGGCGATCTTGCCCAGCAGCAGCGAGCCGCGCACTTCCAGCGTGGCCTTCTCGCGCCGGGATTCCTTCAGCTTTGCCCAGTCCAGGTTCAGCTTGCGCGGGTCCACGCCGGCGCCGGCCAGGTCGCGTATCTGCTGCTCCAACTGCATCTCGACCTGGCGATCCACGTACGCCTCGGGAACGGGAAATTCGTGCGCCTCCACCAGCTTCTCGACGATCTGGTTCTTGGCATCCTGCTGCGCCTTATGCTCGCGCTCCTGGAAGATGGACTTGCGAATGGCGCCCCGCACCTCGTCCATGTTCTGGTAGTCGCCCAGATCCTTCGCGAAGTCGTCGTTGATTTCGGGCAGCTCCTTGCGCCGGATCACCTTGAGATGAAGCCGGAACGTGACCGTGCGCCCGGCCAGCTTCTCCTGCCCGTAATCCTCCGGGTACACCACCTGCACTTCCTTCTCTTCCCCCGGAGTCATGCCCCGCAGCGCCTCGGTGAAGGCGGGCAGCGTATCCGGCCCGCCCACGTTCACCGTCATCTCGTCCTGGCGCACCGGCTCGGGCGCGCCGGAAATACTCTCCAGCGATGCCACCGCGTAATCGCCGTCTTCCACCGGGCGCGGATCGATGTTGATGTACTCCGCGCGCCCGTCCCGAATCTTGTTCAGCCTCTCCTCGACGTCCGCGTCGGAAACTTCGGGCTCGCGGTAATGCACCGTGATGCCGCGATACTCGCCGAGTTCGAATTCCGGCGCCACTTCGAACTGCGCCTTGAAACGCAGCGGCTCGCCTTTCTCGAAATGCACCTCGAGGATATTCGGCGTGCCCACGAATTCCAGATGCTCTTCTTCCAGGCGCTTGTTCAACGCTTTGGGAACCAGGCTTTCGAGAACGTCCTGGCGAAGCTCGCCGGCAAAACGCGTGCGGATAATCCCGGCGGGAGCCTTGCCCGGACGGAAACCGGCGATGCGGACCTTCTTCTGCAGGTTGGCCACCACCCGCTCGGTTTCGCGGTCCACGTCTTCCAGCGGGACGGTGATTTCCAGTTCGTGTTTACAGCCTTCGATGAGCATTTCGATTTTGAGTCGGAAGGGCGGGAAACCGGACTGGCAATCGCAAGTCCGGACCTGTCAGCTCTTATTTTACACGACCCGAACTTCTATCTTTCAGCAGTCACGATTTCGAAGGACAGGTACTGGAGCTTTCCGTCGCGCTCGATGAAGAGCGCCACCGGGTCGCCGCGCTTGAATTTCGCGAGTGTGGCGCGCAACTCGTCGAGGCTCGACACGGCCGTGCCGTTGACTTCGTGGATTACGTCGCCCGCCTCCAGCCCGGTCAGACTCGCCGCGGACGACGCCGAAAGCGCCGCCACGATCACGCCGTAGGGGCCGCGCAGGCCCGGAAACATGCTCTCGGTCTGTTTGTCGATGGCGAGGCCGACGATGCCGAGCTGGCGCACGCGGTTTTTCTGCGGGTCGATCAGGTCGGCCAGGCGGTCCGACGTGTGCGACTCCTCCACCGAGGCGACCTCCAGCGAGAGCTTCCCGGAGCCGCGCAGCAGGTCGAGCCTGACCTTCTGACCACCGGGGTGCGAGAGCAGCGCCGTCATGAACGCAGGCATGTTCTCCACCTGCTTCCCGTCAATCGCCAGCACGATATCGTTCAGCTTCACACCCGCCGCTTCGGCGGGGCCGGCCGGCACAACATCCGAGATCAGCACGCCCGAGTCCTGCGGCAGCCCCAGCGCCGACGCCAGCGTCGGGGTGATGGTCTGCACGCCCACACCGATAAGCTGCCGGTGCATGTGGCCGTACTTCCGCAACTTTTCGCTGGTCAGTTGGACCAGCGTGCTGGGGATGGCGAACCCGATGCCCTCGCTCCCGCCCGACTCGGTCAGGATGAACGTATCCAGTCCAACAATCTCGCCCTGCGCATTCACCAGCGGGCCGCCGCTATCGCCGGGGTTGATGGGCGCGTCGGTTTGAATGTACAGGAAGGGGCTGTCGGGATCGGGCTGCCGCGCCACCGAGCTGACCACGCCCATGCTCATGGAGTTGCCCAGCCCCTCGCGGCTGCCGAAGGCAAACACCACCAGGCCCTGGCGCAGCTTCCCGTAGTCGGCGAACGGCAATGCGGGCAGGCCCGTCTCCGGAATTTTGATCAGCGCCACGTCCAGTTCCCGGAACACCCCCACCAGCGTCGCGTCCACGGGCGGGGCGAGGGCCTGCGCCAGCGTGTCGGCAATGGTCCGATCGGATTTGTCCGAGATTGGCGCGCCTGGGGCCGTCCTGGTCACCCGAATCCGCAGCGCGTTCGCCACCACGTGCGCGTTGGTCACAATGTACCCGTCGGGGTCGATGATCACTCCCGATCCGACGCTTTGCTGGCGGCCCAGCACCACGCCGGTGCGCCCACTATCTCCGCCTTCCCGCGCCGCATACCGGGTCACCGAAATCTGCACCACGCTCGGCGCCACGCGGGCCGCCAGGGCCTGCACGCTCTCGCTGAACTGATTCAGGACCTCGAAGGGATGCTTACTTGTCGCGGTTTGCGCCTGCGCCGCGACCGCCCAGCCGGCCAGGCATAATCCAACGCGTAGAACGATCGGCCTCATGTGGGGCATTCGACCATTATGGACGCACCGGAAAGGCAATCCGCTACGGATCTGGCTCGGCAAAACGCGGCTGTAGCCGCGTTCTAACGTGGTCACGGCACAGGCGCGGCTTTCGCCGCGCGTCCACCTGGCTAACTACCTCAGCCCACTACGCGCCGGTGGCGCATCCATCGGCGGCCTTGCCGAAGGTCAAAGCGAAGGCGGTTCCCGGCCCCGGCTCCCATTCGAGAATTCCGTCCAGTTGCCGGGCCAGGATAGTCACGATGCGCAGCCCCAGGGATCGCGCCTGCTTAACGTCGAATCCGCCAGGCAGGCCGACCCCGTTGTCGGACACCCGCAGCGTCACCCGATCGCTCCCGTCGCAACCGAGCGCCACCCGGATCTCCCCGTGGCGCGCGTCCGGGAAGGCGTACTTGACCGAATTCGTCAGCAGCTCGTTCAGAATGAGGCCGCAGGGGATGGCCTGATTCAATCCCAGCTCCACCGCGCCCAGATCCAGGCGAAGCTGTACCCGATTCGGATTCACGCCGTAGGCGGAGAAAAGCTCGCGCGCGAGCGCCTCCACGTATTCCCGAAAATCCAGCCGGTCCGTGTCGTCCGTGCTGTGCAGCCGCTCGTGAATCATGGCCATGGCTTCCACCCGCCGCTGGCTCTCGTTCAATACCCGGCTCAAACCGTTTCCCGGCAGCATTTCGGCCTGCATGCTGAGCAGACTGGACACCACCTGCAGGTTGTTCTTCACGCGATGGTGCACTTCCCTGAGCAGCGCCGCTTTTGCCGCCACCGCGGAGGCGAGCGCCTTCTCCGTGCGGATCTGTTCGGTAATATCGATGGAGACCGCGCCCAGCAGAAGCGCGCCCTCCGCGTCGGTAAAAGGAAACCGGAACGAAAGCATCTGCCGAACGCGCCCGTCGCAGGCGGGTTGTTCCTCCAGCGCGCGCGACGGCTGACGGTTCAACAGAACCCAGAGGTCGCTGGCGCGCACCCGCCCGGCATAATCTTCTGGCCAGAGCTCGGAGTCCAGCTTCCCCTCGCATTCGGACAACGTCCTTTGCCACGCCTGTTCGCAGGCCTCGTTGATATAGACGATGCGGCCCAGGTCGTCCTTGATGAACGCGAGCGCGGGGGTGTGGTTCATGAAGGAATAGAAGCGGGCTTCGCTCGCGCGCAGGGCCTTCTCCGCCTTTCGGGTGTCCTGGCGCAGTTGCCGGTCGGCCAGCGCTCGCCGGACTGCGGGCCCGAGGCGCCGCAGGCGGTCCTTCAGCAGGTAGTCGGTGGCGCCCTGGCGCATCATGGCCACCGCGACGTCCTCGCCAATGGCGCCCGATACCACGATGAAAGGGATATCCACGTCCAGACCCTGCAGCAGCTCCAGCGCCCTGTGCGCATCCAGGCTGGGCATGTGGTAGTCCGCCAGAATCACGTCGGGCGGCGGCTTCAGTTGCTCCAGGTAGCCGGCTTCGGTGTCCACGCGCCGCCATACCGGCTGGAAGCAACTCCGCCGCAACTCGTGCAGCATCAGTTCGGCGTCCTCGGCGCGGTCCTCCAGAATCAGGACGCGGATGGCCACCGGGGCCAGCGCCGCGGAGCAAGGTTCGCAGGCGGTCTCCAAAAGCTGATCTTTCATGATTGCATTTGCTCCTGTACGTCCGCCGCCGGGCATTCTCCGTGCCGGCCCGCGCCGGGCAGGGTGAAATAGAAGGTGGCGCCGCGGTCCACTTCGCCCCACGCCCACACACTTCCCCCGTGCTTGTGAATCAACCGCTGCACGTTGGCCAGCCCGATGCCGGTGCCCTGGTACTGGTCGGCGCTGTGCAACCGCTGAAACACTCCGAACAACTTGTCCGCGTACCGCATGTCGAAGCCGACACCGTTGTCCCGCACCGCGTAGGCCACCCGGGCGTTCTCGATGGCCCGTTGCGGCGCCGCCACGGCCTCCTTCCACTCAGCCAGCCGCACGGACCCCAGCTCGATTCGGGCCACCGCTCGCGTGCGCGTGTACTTCAGCGCGTTGGAAAGCAGATTGACGAACACCTGTTTCAGCAGCAGCGGGTCCGCCTCGCAAAGGGGAAGATCTTCCGCCAGCATTTCCACCGTTCTGCCTTCCCACTCCGCCCCCAGATCCTCCCACGCCTGACGCGCCAGATCGGACGGGGCAACCAGCTGCTTGCGCACGGGCTGGCGGCCCAGCCGGGAGAAGGCCAGCAATCCGTCAATCAGCTCTCCCATCTGCACGGCATTGCGCCGCGCGACCTCCAGATAGTGCCGCGCGTCGACGGGTAGCTGTGGCGCGTACTCCTCCAGCAGGATGCGGGAGAAGCCGTCGACAGCACGCAGCGGTGCGCGCAGGTCGTGCGAGACGGAATAGGCGAAGGCCTCCAGCTCGTTGTTGGCCGCTTCCAGCTCGGCGGTGCGCTCCACCACGCGGTTTTCCAGTTCCGCGTTGAGCCGGCGGACTTCTTCTTCCGCCAGCCGGGCCTCGGTGATGTCGGCCGAAGTGCCAATCCACTCGCGCACGGTCCCGTCTTTCTCGAGAACCGGGACGCCGTGCACGGCCAGGAGCCGGTACTGGCCATCGTATCGGCGCACGCGATACTCCGCGCTGTAGTGGCTCAGGCGCTTCACCGCGTCCGACCAGTTCCCGACCACCCGCCCGCGGTCCTCGGGATGCACGGCATCCGCCCAGCCCCAGCCCGTGACTGAGGTGACACTCTGGCCGGTGAACGCGCTCCAGGCGGAAGTGTCCTCCACCACCTCACCCAGCGCGTTGGTGGTCCATACCATTTGCGCGGTGGCCGAAACCAGCGAGCGATACCGTTCCTCGCTGAGCCGCACGGCTTCCTGAGTCCGCTTCTGTTCGGTGATGTCGCGGGCAATTACCGAAGCCGCCACCACGCTGCCGGATTCGTCGATGATCGGCGAGACGGTCAGGGAGACAAGGATCTGCTGCTTGTCTTTCCTCACCCGCCGCGCTTCGTAATGCCCAATGGTTCGCCCGTGCTTCAGGTCCTCCAGAATCGCCAGGTAGTCGTCCGGAGCGCCCGCGGGATGGAGACGAGAGACCGGCTGACCGATCATCTCGGCGGCCGAGTAACCGTAGATCCGCTCCGCGCCCTGATTCCAACTGAGCACGATGCCGTCCAGGTTCTTGCTGAGTATGGCGGCGTCGGAGGATTCCACGATGGCGCTGAGCAGACGCGACGTCTCCGCCGCCCGGTTGCGTTCGGTGATGTCCCGGATGGTCCAGACACAGTGCGTGAACTTGCCGTTCCCCAGAGGCTCCACGCTCAGTTCCGCCCAGAACTCGGAGCCGTCCCTGCGGACGAGCTGCTGTTCGCTGCGCCCCGGACACTCGGCGCGAAAACCCACTCTCCTCCCGTCCGCCAGATGCGGGCTGGGCCGGGAGCCGTAAAGGCCCCGGAACGCTCCCGCGCGCAGCTCTTGCAGGCTGAACCCGGTCATCCGCTCAAAGCCGGGATTAATGAAGACGGGTTCCTGACAACAGACCGTCTCTCCGGACACTTTGACAATCAGGATGCCGTCGTTGGACTGCAGGGTGGCCGATTCCAGAAGCCGCAGCCGCTCTTCGGTGCGCTTGCGCTCGGTGGTGTCGGTGAAAAACAGCGTCAATCCGTCGGGCGACGGGTAGCAGTGGACTTCGAACCAGGCATTGAGCGTTGCATAGAAGCCCTCCACCACCTGGGGAACTCTCTCCTCCATGGCCCGGCGATAAGCGATCCCGAACACCGAGCCGTCAACGTCAGGCCACATTTCCCAGAAAACCCTGCCCAGCAGCTCTTCGGGCCGTTTCCCCGTCAGCCTCGCGGCGGCCGCGTTCACATAGGTGTAGCGCCATTCGCGATCGAAGGCGTTGAAACCGTCGGAGATGCTCTCGAGGATGGAGGTGGTTTTGTCCTGGCTATCGGCCAGGCGCTCCGCGGTCCTGCCGCGCTCGGCCATCTCGTTCCATAGGGCCTCCAGCGAGTCGCGCAGTTGTCCGCTCAGCACGCTGATGCCGGCGCCGACAATGGCGAAAACCGCCATCCCGCCGAATTCCTGCGGATCGTCGACGCGGAACGAATAGCGCGGCTCGATCAGGAAATATACTACAGCGAGGATGCTCCCTCCCGTGGCCAGCAGGCCCGGACCAAGTCCACCGAAGCGCGCCGCCACCATGACCGCCAGGGCGTAGCCGAGGTACGGCCACTTCGCCCCGATGAAAGGTTCCAGGGCAAACCGGATGCCCAGCGCGACCCCGACCGCCAGCAGCGCTATTCCATAACGCCGCGCTGACGGAGCGTTCAAAACTCGTCTCATGGCTGGAATTCGCGCCAGGACGGGGGTTTTTCGTTGAGCAGGAGCCAGTACAGGCCCAGTTGCCGCATCGCGTCGGCGAAGCGGATGAAGTCTACCGGCTTGACAATGTAGCTGTTGGCGCCCAGTTTGTAACACGTACTCAGATCGCGGTCCTCGCGCGACGACGTCAGCACAACGACGGGAATACATCGCGTCCGTGAATCCGCTTTCAGCCTGCGCAGCACCTCCAGACCATCCACTTTGGGCAGTTTCAAGTCGAGGAGGATCAGCCTGGGAGCGTCGGCGGCGAGAGGGTCGCCGTTGTTCCCAAGCATGATTTCCAGCGCCTCGGCTCCGTCCCGCGCCACCCGGATACGATTCGCGAAATTGTTCTTTTTCAACGAGTGGAGCACCAGTTCGACGTCACTCGCGTTATCTTCCACCAGCAGAAGCTCAATCGCTTCCTCAGCCATACCTCCTCCTCTTGTTTTCCTTACCCTCCGGATGACACCAGGGCTCTGCACGGCCCCAATGTGGCATTGGCCCACTCCAGCAATTCCACGCTGTTTACCGGATGGCCCGCCGGACCCGGCGCCACGGCGGCCCCGTTCCCATGCTCCTGCCAGCAGCCGTCGAACATCCGCAGACAGGTTCCCGGCCGCACCTTGCGCATGGTCGCCACGAGATCGTTTCTGCCGGGATCGTCCACGGCCGGGTTGGCAATGGCCAGCGGAATGGGCCCCTCGTACAGCTCCGCGGCCACCAGCGCTTCCCTGCAGGTGGCCGCTTCCAGCACGTTATAGCCGTGGCGGTCGAACCAGGCGTGCAGCCGCCCGCCGAGGGCGGAGTCGGGCTCGATCAACAGAATCACCGGCCGTTCCGCCCACTCCACCCCGGCGCCGGCGGCGTCGGCTTCCACCGTGGGGAGAAGCATCTCAAAGGTGACCACGTATTTCCCTTCATGCCGGGCGGTCAGGATGCCGCCCATTTGCCGGGTCAACCCGTACGCGCGCGCCATCCCTTCCCAGTTCTCCTCCCAGCAGGGATCGAACACGCGCTCCACCGAGTCGGCCGTTTCCTCGGCACTGGCGTAGGACACCCGCGCGCGCACCCATTCGGACGCTCCCCCCTTTCGCGAGCGCGATGTGTCCATCCAGATGCTCCCGCCGGCCTCCATGTGCTGCCGCGCATGCTGGAGAATCGTCTCGAGGATTCTGGTCAGCTCGCGCGCGTTGGCGTGGGCCGGCCGGGGGTCCAGATCGAGTTGCAGCGTAAGCGCCGGCATGATGTTCTTCCAGGAGGCTTCCAGACCGGCTACGATCTGATTCACCCATACCGGTTGCAGCTCGATCTTCGCCGGGCGCGCGAACGCCCGCAGATCGGAGGCGACTGCCAATACCTTCGCGGCGGCGCTTTCCATAGTCTCGGCCGCGGGCCGCAGGGACACGCCTGGAGCAAGCGTTCCCAGCAGATGCGCGGCCTGCCTGGCCACCGTTTTGATCTCCGGCTCGATCTGGCCCGCAATCCCGTCGGCAAACCACGTCAGCGCTTCCCGCTTGTTGTCCTGCTGGGAGACGTGCTCGGCAAAACGGCGTTCGGTGGTGTCCCTGAGAACGACGACGGCCCCTTCGATCTGCCCTTCCAGCAGGCGCGGTTCCACGCTGCCTTCCACCTGGCAGCGGCGTCCCTGGGTGCCCTGCAGGCAGACATGGCCGGGCACTTTGGCGGCCTCGCCCTGGAAGATGACCGCGCGCACCAGGTCTTCCACCGGCTCCCCATCCGGATACACCAGCCACAACAGCTCTGTGGAGGGACGTCCCAGAGCGTCGTCGGAAGCGCGCCCGGTCATTTCCTCCGCCGCCCGGTTCAGATAACAGATACAGCCGGAACTGTCCGTCACCAGCACCGCGTCGGGCACTGCGGCGAAACTGGCGCTGAGCCAGTCGCGCTGCTCCCTCAGATGGCGCTCGAAGCGGTGTTTCGAAAGCGCCGTTTCGATGGCCCCCCGCAGGCTCGCCGCGGCGATGGGCTTGCGAATGTACCCAAACGCCTGCGACTGGCCGGCGCGGGCCAGCGTCTCCTGGTCCTCGTAGGCGGTGAGATACACCACGGGAATGTCCATTTCCCGCCGGATCTGCTCAGCCACTTCGATCCCGTCCAGATCGCCGCGCAGCCGGATATCCATCAGGACAAGGTCCGGCGAGGTCTCGCGAATAATCTTCAGCGCCTCCGCGCCCGTCCCCGCGACGGGCGGCACCGAGTACCCGGCGCGTTCCAGCCTGCTCTGCAGGTCGGCCGCGATCAGGCCCTCATCTTCCACAACCATGATCTTTTGCTCAAGCGATCCTGTTTCTGGCATATACTCTTCCCTCATTGGTGGGCTGATGCACCAGGTATTCTCACCTGGGCCGCTATACGATGAACTGGAATTAACACTTAGAAGCGGAACTCCCTGCCATTCCCCGGTTTTAACAGGGTGAACGGCAGCACATGCCGGTGCTGAAAGAAAACAAAAGACGAGGACGCGATGAACAGGATATTCGGATATTCGCTGATGGCGCTGGCGCTGGCCGGAATGACCTTTGCGCAAGTGAATGAGCGCCGCGAGAACCAACAGGATCGGATTGCCAACGGGGTAGCGGACGGCCAGTTGACGGCGGGCGAAACCGCTCATATCGAAAACAACGAGAAGAACCTCAACCACGAGATCGCCGGGGACCGGACCGCGAATGGCGGCAAGCTGACCAACGCCGAGAAGGCGCAGGTCAATGGCCAGCAGAACCGGTTGAGCGGGCGGATCTACGACGACAAGCACAACGCCGCCACCCAGCACTACGGCAACAACGAAGTGGGCGCGCGCCGGAAGAACCAGCAGGAACGTATCGCTCAGGGGATCCGTTCAGGCAAATTGAACGCGGGCCAGACGGCGAAGCTGGAGCACCAGGAATCGGGAATCAACCATGAGGTTCACAACGACCGCGCCGCCGATGGCGGGAAACTCACCCCCGGAGAGCACGCCAGGGTGAACCGGCAGCTCAATCGCGAGAGCACGCGGATTTACGACAAGAAGCACAACTGAGCGGAATGCGGGGCAGGCCTGCAACCTGCCCCTGTTCCGAACCGGCCCACGACCCTGTTCTCACCCCGCCTCGATCACCATCAGCAAATCCTTCGAGTCCACCTTATCGCCAATGCTCACCAGCTTCTCGGTTACCTTCCCGGCCACCGGCGCGTACACCGTCGATTGCATCTTCATCGCCTCCATCACCAGCAGCCGGTCGCCCCGGTTCACCCGGTTGCCCACGTCCACCGAAATGGCCGTCACCGCGCCAGGGATGGGCGCGCCCACGTGGCTCGGGTTCGCCGGATCGGCCTTCGGGCGCGTCTCCACTTTACCCTTCAGCGACTCGTCGCGCACCACCACCTCGCGCGGCTGCCCGTTCAGCTCGTAGAACACCGTGCGCGTCCCGTCCGGCTGCGCGTCGCCAATGGTGAGCAGTTTGATGATGAGCGACTTGCCCGGCTCCAGCTCCACCGCGATCTCCGCGCCGCGCTCCAGACCGTAGAAAAACTGCGGCGTGGGCAGCACGTCCAGCGTCCCCCACGCCGAGCGCGCCTTGGCGAACTTGAGGAACACCTCCGGATACATGAGGTAGCTCATCAGGTCCGTGCGCGAAATGCGGTGGCCCAGTTTCTTCTCCACGTTGTGGGACACGTGATCGAAATCCACCCCGGGCAGATGCTCCCCCGGCCGCCCCGGCCTGGTCGTCGCGCCGCGCAGAATCACGTTGCGCAGCTTCGGCGGCCAGCCGCCTTCGGGCTCCCCCAGCGATCCCGAAAACATCTCCACCACCGAATTGGGCAGCGTCAGGTTGTGATCGGGCCCCAGGTTCTCCAGCTCGTCCACGGTCATTTTGTGGCTCAACAGGAACAGCGCCAGGTCGCCCACCACTTTGCTTGATGGCGTCACCTTGACAATGTCGCCGAAGGCCATGTTCACCGCCACATACGTGTGCGCAATCTCGTGCCAACGCGCGCCCAGCCCCATGGAGACGGCCTGCTCCTTGAGATTCGTATACTGGCCGCCCGGCATTTCGTGCTCGTACACCTCGGCGGTTCCGGCGGGCTCGGCCGTGTCGAAGGGCAAGTACCAGCCGCGCACGGTTTCCCAGTAGTCGGCACAGGTGTTGAGCGCGTCCAGATCCAGACCCGTCGCGCGCGGCGTATGGTCCAGCGCGGCCACCATGGAGTTCAGGTTGGGCTGGCTGGTGGTGCCGCTCATGGAGGCGATGGCGCCGTCGGCCGCATCCACGCCCGCCTCCGACCCCATCAGCACGGAGGCCGCATTGATGCCGCTGGTGTCGTGCGTGTGGAAGTGGATGGGAATGCCGATCTCCCCGCGCAGCGTCTCCACCAGCCGCCGGGCCGCGAACGGCTTGCACAATCCCGCCATGTCCTTGATGCCCAAAATGTGCGCGCCCATCTTCTCCAGCTCCTTCGCCAGGCGCACGTAATACCCGAGGGAATATTTGTCGCGCTTCGGGTCCAGAATATCGCCCGTATAGCAGATGGCCGCCTCGCACACCTTCCCGGTACGCCGCACCGCATCCATCGAAATGCGCATGTTGGGCAGCCAGTTGAGCGAGTCGAAAATGCGGAAGATGTCGATGCCCTGGCGCGCCGCCTCGGCAATGAACTCCTCCACCACGTTGTCCGGATAGGCGGTGTAGCCCACCGCGTTCGACGCCCGCAGCAGCATCTGGAAACAGATGTTGGGGATGGCTACCCGCAGCTTGCGCAGCCGCTCCCATGGGTCTTCGTGGAGGAAGCGCAGCGACACGTCGAAGGTGGCGCCGCCCCACATTTCGAGACTATACAGGCTGGGCAGCCGGTGGGCCACGAAGTTGGCGATGGCCAGCATGTCGTAGGTGCGCAGGCGCGTGGCCATGAGCGACTGGTGCGCATCGCGGAACGTCGTATCGGTCATCAGCAGCCGCGTCTGCTCTCGCGTCCACTGCGCGAAGCCCTCCGCGCCGAGCTCGTCCAGCAACTGCCGGGTGCCGGCGGGCGGATCGCCGGGGATGTGCGCGGGAATCGGCGCCGCCGGCATCTCCTTCGGCTGCGGCCGGTTGGCCACCTCGGGATTGCCGTTCACGATAACGTCGCCCAGATAGGACAGCAGCCGCGTGGCCCGGTCCCGCCGCGGCGCGAAGTGGAACAGCGCCGGGGTGTCGTCCAGAAAACGCGTGGTCACCTGGCCGGATTCGAAAGCCGGGTCGTTGACCACGTTTTCAAGGAACGGGATGTTCGTTTTGACGCCGCGAATGCGGAACTCGCGCAGGGCGCGGTCCATGCGCTGGCAGGCGTGCGGGAACTCGCGGCCCCACGCCGTCACCTTCACCAGCAGCGAATCGTAGAACGGCGTGATCACCGCGCCGCCATACGCGGATGCTCCGTCCAGACGAATGCCGAAGCCGGCCGGCGAACGGTAGGTCTGCAGGCGGCCGTAATCGGGCACGAAGTTGTTCTCGGCGTCCTCGGTGGTCACGCGGCACTGCAGCGCGAAACCGTTCACCGCGATCCCCTCCTGCGGCGGCAGATTCATCTCCGGCCCGAACAGCGCCTTCCCCTGGGCAATCTGAATCTGGCAGCGGACCACGTCGATGCCCGTCACCATCTCGGTAACGGTGTGCTCCACCTGAATGCGCGGGTTCACCTCGATGAAGAACCACTCGCCGGTGTCGGCGTCCACCAGAAACTCCACCGTCCCGGCGTTCACGTAGCCGGCCGCGCGGGCCAGCGCCACCGCGGCATCGGCCAGCCCGTGGCGGATGGAATCGGCCAGGTTGACCGCCGGCGCCACCTCCACCACCTTCTGATTGCGCCGCTGCACGGAGCAGTCGCGCTCGTGCAGGTGGACGATTTTGCCGTGCTGGTCGGCCAGAATCTGGATCTCCACGTGCCGCGCCCGGCGAATGTAGCGCTCCAGAAACACCGCATCGTTGCCGAACGCCGCGCCTGCTTCGTGGCGCGCTTCTTCCAGTTTGGCCGGCAGATCCTCGGGCCGTTCCACCACCCTCATCCCGCGCCCGCCCCCGCCGAAAGCCGCCTTGATCATCAGCGGGTAGCCGATGCGCGCGGCCTGCTCCCCGGCTAATTCGGTGACGGGCACCTCTGTCCCCGAAATAACCGGGATTCCCGCGCGTACGGCCAGGTTGCGCGCCGCGGTTTTATCGCCCAGCAGTTCCAGCAACCGCGCATCCGGCCCTATAAAAGTGATGCCGGCCTCCACGCAGGCGCGCGCCAGTTCGGGGTTCTCCGACAGAAAACCGTAGCCCGGGTGGATGGCATCCACGCCCTTCTCTTTGGCCAGCGCTACGATGCCTTCGACGTCCAGATAAGCCTGCACGGGGCCCTTGCCCTCGCCCACCAAATACGCTTCGTCCGCCTTGAAGCGGTGCAGGCTGAGGCGGTCCTCCTGCGAGTAGACCGCCACGGTGCGAATCTTCAGCTCATTGGCCGCGCGCAGGATGCGGATGGCGATCTCGCCGCGGTTCAACGCCAGCAGTTTCTTCATTTCCTTCTCTGGAGGATAACGCAGCCGGGAACTTCCGGCCGCGCCCCCTCGTAGTAAAGTCCGTAGGAACTTTTTTATGCGACGAATGCTCGGGCTTTTGCCGCTGGTCGCGGCCGGCGTGTTCCTGTCTTCGTGCGTGGTGGGCGACTGGGGCGACACGGGCCGCTTCCGCGAGGACTTTCATTATTCCTGGCCGCTCGACCCCGGCGCCCGCGTCTCCGTCGAGAGCCAGAACGGCTCGGTGGAAATCTCCGCCTGGGACAAGAACACCATCGATATTGCCGGCACCAAATACGCCAGCGACGAAGGCCTGCTGCGCGACGTGCGCATCGACATCACGCACACGCCCGATGCCGTGAGCATCCGCACCGTTGCGCCCGATTTCTTCCACGGCGGCTCCGGCGCGTCCTACACCCTGCACGTCCCCAAGCGCGTGCTGCTCGATCTGATCCACACCTCGAACGGCAGCCTGCGGGTGGACGCGGTGGACGGGAACGTGCGCCTGCGCACCTCCAACGGCGCCGTGCACCTGAGCGACGTGAAGGGCGAAGCCGATGTCGAAACCAGCAACGGCAGCATCGACATCGACAACCAGGACGGCAGCCTGCGCCTGCACTCGAGCAACGGGCACATCAAGGCGGACTCCCACGGCGGCCGGTTCGAAGCGGAGACGTCCAACGCCAGCGTGGAGGCCCGCCTCACCGATGTCAGTTCCGCCTGGCCGGTGCGCGTGGAGACCAGCAACGGACACATCGATCTCACCGTGGACGGCAAGGTTCCCGATATGCGCGCCACCACCAACAACTCGGCCATCGATCTGACCCTGCCCGGATCGGCCAGCGCGCGCCTCATCGCCAGCACCTCGCACGGCGACATCAACTCGGATTTCGACGTGACCACCCACGGGGGAACGCTGTCTAAGGATCATCTGGAAGGGGAAATCGGCAGCGGCGGCCCAAACATCGAGCTGAACACCTCCAACGGGTCCATCCGCGTCCGCAAGCGCTGAGGGCATCCAGTCACCGCTACCGTGCCTGGCGGAATGCGGTGAAAGCGTCCCGCTCCGGCCTCCGGGCTGCGGCCATGCACGCCGCCGTCCCGCGCGAAATGTGCTACGCATGGAGTTGGTGCGGGCGCGTTGCGCAATCCCTCCGATGACTGGTGAATGCCGGGAGTCATGCCGAAGCTCCTTTTGATTACTGCCTCTTCACCGGAGATTCGGCGCGCGCGGCGATCGCGGTTTCTCAATTTCCAGCAGATCACGATGCCGTACCTGGCCGCCCGGGTTCCTTCGGGTTGGCGCGTCGTTCACGTCGACGAAGAATGTGAAAAAATCGATTGGAATACAGCCCCCGACGTTGCTGCCATTACCTTTCACACGCCCAGTGCTCCTCATGCCTACGATCTTGCGGCGCGCTTCCGTTCGCGCGGAATTTGTGTGGCCATGGGCGGCCCGCACGTGACTTTGCTGCCAGAGGAAGCCGGCCGCCAGGCTGACGTGGTTTTCGTCGGAGAAGCCGAGGGACTGTGGGAAGAGTTCCTGCGCGATTTTGAAGCGGGGACGCATCGCCGCGTTTACCGGCAGGCTGGCCCGGCGTCCCTGCGGGATGTTCCCATGGCCCGGAAAGAGTTGTTCCACAGACGCGACTACACCGGCGGCGTTCTGTTTGCGACCCGGGGATGCCCGAACCGTTGCGATTTCTGCACCGTTGCCGCGATGTACCCGCATGGGCTTCGTAAACGGCCCATCGCCGAGGTGACCGCGGAATTTGCTTCGTTCCGCGGGAAGCGGATTATCTTCTGGGACGACAATATCGCCGCGGATAAGGAATACGCCAAGGAATTGTTTCGCGCCATCGCACCCTGGCGCAAGTGGTGGAGCAGTCAGGCGAGCGTTCACGCCGGCCGGGATGACGAGTTTCTGGAGGCTGCGGCTCGCAGCGGATGCAAGCAGTTGTTTCTCGGTCTGGAATCGATCTCGCAGCCCAGCATGAATGGCGCGCGGAAGGGGTTCAATCGAGTGGACGAGTACGCTCGAATTGTTGGCCGCATCCATACGCACGGCATCGCCGTTCAGGCGGGAATTGTCTTTGGCTTTGACGACGACGCGCCGGCCATCTTCAAAGAGACCCTCGATTTCCTGGAGGAAACAGGCGTTCAGAATGCCACGTTCAACATTCTGACACCATATCCCGGTACGCCTCTGTTTCTCAGGCTCGAAGCCGAAGGGCGCATATTGACCCGGGACTGGCGAAAGTTCAACAGCCGCACCGACGTGGCGTTTCAGCCGAAGCAAATGAGCGCGGCGGAACTCCTGGCGGGATTCCGATATGCCAATGAGCGCTTCTATTCTCTCCGTAGTGTGGCGAACCGGCTGTGGAGATCGCCAGTTCAGATGTGG
>CAYVPZ010000025.1:0-16071 GCA_964453955.1 uncultured Solibacteraceae bacterium
GAAACGAGAGGAGGCGAACCTGGCAGGAATAATGCCCAGGATTCTGGTCGGCACAGTCGATTATAGCATGGGGGTTCGCGGGGCTCACTTATCGGTTTGGAGGATCCCGTAGTCGGCCTCGCGGAGCGCGTCCTCGTAGTCCTCTTTGGCGTCCTGGGCCGCGTCCCTGGCTTCTTCTTCCGCGAAGCCGGCCTTCTCCCAGAGATCCCATGCATGGACCGAATGGTCCGGCGTAGCGAGCGCCTCTTCCGCGCGAATGGCCGCGACCCATTTGTCCACGGCGTCCTTGTAAGCCTGCCTCAGGCGATCCAGTTCGGCGTTGTCCATAGGTAGCGACATTGTAGGGCAGCAATGATGCAGGTTGATGTCGAGGGGGTTCGGAGGCCTTTGTAGCGTGGCGGCCAGGTCACGCAGCTCAGACCACTCCCGGCGCGTAGCGAGCGAGGACCTTCCGAGCCTTCGGATTACGTTCATAGATCATTGAATGCAGATACGGCCAGTACTCCGAAACGAGCAGGCCGCCAGTCCCCTGCATGTTCGCTCGGACAAAGGATGCTGTCTTCAAGACATTGTGTTGTCGGAAGTCGGAGAGGAAGACCGGCGATTCAAGGGTGCAAACGCGCGTGATTCTTCCGGCGACACACATCCCGTCTCTCCAGTCTGCCGTGCCCTCCTCAAGCTCGTGGCCGGTGAAGCGGAACACATCCGTAATGGCACAAGCCGGGTACCCGCGGTACATGAGCAGAAGATCGCCATGAGTGACTCGCTTCGAGAGTGCCCAGCTTAACCGCGCCCCTTTATCGAGGTACGGCCATTGGCTCTTAATTGCCACCTGAATCCACACCTTGAACGGCGCTCCGAAGAACCGCTTTAGCTCGATTACCTCGATATGGTCCGGCACACCGGGCCAATCATGATCCCAGCACACGATACAATCACATTCCTCCGCGTCGTGCTTGTGTGCTTTGAAGTTGCTCGACCTGAATTCAAACTCGATCCTCACGCGCTTTTGGCGGTCGCCAGCGTGCCGGTAAGCGATGCAATCGGGATAGGCGGCGCGTATCTTTTCGATTCGAAATTGCAACCGTTTCGCGATTCGCGAGAACAGGAACACCACGCCCAGCTCATTCTCGGGAGCATACTGAAGGGGCGCGTTCTTGAGCGGCAACGGGCGCTCGGAGGGCTTCATCAGGGAAAGTCTATCAATGTGGCGGGCAGAATAAGAGGACCACATCATTCGTCGGCCGCCTGCCGGGTATGCGGTTATACTAACGGTATGAAGACGGCCATCTCCATCCCCGACGACATCTTCCGGGGCGCCGAGCGGCTGGCCCGCCGCACGAAGAAATCGCGAAGCCAGCTCTTCAGCGATGCGGTCAAAGAGTATGTGGCCCGCCACGATCCGGACGAAGTGACCGAAGCGATGAATCGAGTCTGCGACGAGGTTGGGGATACATCCGACCCGTTCGTTTCACTCGCCGCTCGCCGGCTTCTTGAGCAGGTTGAATGGTGATCTCTCAGGGCGAGATCTGGTGGGCGGATCTCCCCGTTCCAGTGGGTTCGGGCCCCGGCTTTCGCAGGCCGGTGGTAGTCGTCCAGGGAGACGCTCTCAATCGAAGCCGGATCGCCACGGTCATATGCGTGCCACTGACCGGGAATCTGCGCTGGGAGGGCGCGCCTGGAAATGTGTCTCTTCCGGCACGCCTGACCCACCTTCCAAACGACTCGGTCGCGAACGTCTCTCAGATCCTGGCCATGGACAGGAGTCTTCTCACAGAGCGCGTGAGCAAACTATCGCGGACGCGTCTTGAACTGCTGCTGGCGGGAATCGATGTGGTACTCGGACGTTGACTGCCGTCACCCTGGATGTTGATGATAATCTCGGCCGTCTCGGCGGAAGCGACCTCGGCGATGCGGTCAGTTCCCGAAGCATGATCGGCGCGGGTCATGCGCACGGGCGCTCCGAATGCGCGGGGGCGGCGGCCTCGATGCGCGGGTCGTCGGTGGCGATCAGAATTCTGGTGGGGTAGCGGGCCTGCGACGCACGCTCGTAGACGTGCTGCAGTGCCGCCGGACCGGGCGGGCCTACTTATCAGTTTCCAGTATTCCGTAGTCGGCCTCGCGGAGCGCGTCCTCGTAGTCCTCTTTGGCGTCCTGGGCCGCGTCCCTGGCTTCTTCTTCCGCGAAGCCGGCCTTCTCCCAGAGATCCCATGCATGGACCGAATGGTCCGGCGTAGCGAGCGCCTCTTCCGCGCGAATGGCCGCGACCCATTTGTCCACGGCGTCCTTGTAAGCCTGTCGGCGAAGATCCAGTTCGGCGTTGTCCATAGGTAGCGATATTGTAGGGCAGGAATCATGTCAGATTGATGTCGAGCGGATTTCGGAACGGGTCCGTTGCCAATCGCCTGATGCTGTGCGCGAAATAAGGGTGGATGAAGACCCTGCTGTTCATTGCCCTCGTGCTGCCCAAACTCGCTGCTCAGCCCCTGCCGGTGGTGCCTATGCAAATGGACCCGGATCAACTCGCCCGCAGCCTCCGGGAGAGAAAGCCGCCGATGCCGGCAGCGGACTGCCTGGCGCTCGATCTGTAGGAGTGTCACCCGGATCAGCCGGCGCGAGTGACGGACATTTCACTGCGGAGGATCCGGTTGGATGATAACCCCGAATTAGAGGCGGTGCTCGTCACCGAGGCTCCGGCAGAGCATACTTATGCGGCTTACGTTTTCGATAAACAGGGCGCCTGGAATCTTGTGGGCAAATTCTGGGACCGGCAGTGGACGCGAGACGGGAATAATCTGATCCGAGTCCAGAAGCTCACCGAGGATTCTCCGCCTCTGCTGCTGTGTTACCGCGACCTTGGAGGGAGTGACGGCGTGCTGCTGACCACCGAGGCTTTTCAACTCCGCGAAGGCAAGCTCTGGCCTGTGTTTGAGATTACCAACTATGAGGAGGTGTTCTTTGTGTCTCCGCATACGACAAGACAGCGGGTTTTCGCCTCCCGGAACCGGCTCGTGATCCACACCATCCGCGAAGAACCGCCGGGAAAGACGGTACGGAATCAGTGCGAGGTAAGGCGATGGGATGCAGCGAAGAACACCTTTGTAGCGGTTTTGGACGAGCAAATGGAGCATTGCGATTCAGGCACGGGAAAGCCTGTCGCCGGCAAGTCTTCCTGGACGGGATTACCAGCTTATCCGTAGGCGAACGCAGCGGGATCGAGTCCGGATTTCGCAGGCCTCTGCAAGTGAGGTCCAGGCTAACGAGGCAGCAACAAGTGTTGTGCGAAGAAACTTTCCGCGCGGCGCATGGCCTCCGCGGTGGCACGGCTGTTGGCGGGATTGGATTGTTTGGTTTTGCCGGGATCGTCGAAGTTGTGCTCGGCCCCTTCGAAGACGATCGCTTCCAGCATGCTGCCCGACTCCCGCCCCCGGCTGGCGAACGCCTCGCACAATTGCGGCGATACTTCCTCGTCCGCCGCCGCGATCATCAGGAGCAACGGGGCATAGGAATGGTAGCGTCCTTTGATGGCATCCATTCCGCAGCCTGGATATTCGGCAACAGCGGCGCGAAAGCCGGTTTCCGGCGTGGGCTGGCTGATTCCGGGCGCGCGGTCGCCGATGGCCACCAAAACGGTCATGGCGCCGTTGGACCAGCCCTGCACGCCGATATGGTCGCCAATGATGTCGGGTCTGGCGCGCAGATAGCGCAACGCTCCATAGGCGTCGAGCGGGCGCACCGTCTGCTCGCTCACCTCGGCCGGCCGGTCTTCGTAGCTGCCCCGCGGGAATCCCCGTGCATATCCGCGCGGACCGAAGCTGTCCACCAGCAGCGCGATGTATCCGCACCCGGCCCAGAACTCGCCCCACTCCTTGTGTCTTTTCGAAAGCGTCTCCGCGCTATACACGCCGTTGGCCAGCGATGAATACGGACCCCCGCGGCCGTGCAGCATGACCACGCCGGGGTGCGGGCCGCTTCCCGATGGCGCGAAGAGATAGCCCACCAGCATGGTTTTTTGGTCCTCGCTCTGAAAATGAACGGTGGTGATGTCGGCGGCGAACGAGCAGCAGGCGAGCGCCATGAGCGGGCGGAGGATTCGCATGAACATATCGTAGCGGGGACGGGTACGGTTGCGTGCGCGCGCTTCAATTGATACGATTGGCGCGGCTGGGAGGTAATCATGCTCAAGCAATGCGGTATCGGTATCTTATATGGCGCGATGCTGTTTTCGGCGGCGGCGCAGAACAAACCCATGTCGAAGCAGGTGGAGCGGGGGCGCGATCTGTTCACAAATTCGCCGAAGGGCACGCCCTGCGCGACTTGTCACACCATGGGCGGTCTGGGAAACGCCGTGGGACCGGATCTGAAGCCGCTGGCGTCCGTGGTTCCCCCGCGTGGCCTGGTGATGGCCATCAAGATGGATATGACCGAGAACGTGCAGGAGGTCAAGACCGCGGCCGGCACTTTCCCCGGCATTCTGAAGGAGAAACAGGGAGACGAGGTGGACGTCTGGGACCTCGGCCAGATGCCGCCGGTTCTGCGGAAGCTGGCCTCGAAGGACATTGTGTCCATGGTGCGCACGGAAAAGTGGGGGCACCCACCGACGTCGGCGGGCTATACGTCGCAGGAACTGGCGGACATCATCGCCTTCCTGAAGTGGGCGTCCAACGGTTCGGCGAAGGAAGTCAAGGTGGACGATATCGAGTAGGTCCCGCGCCCGAAAACGACAGAACCACTTGAAAATGTTTGTGCTTGCGGGTTATTCTGGACGAGCCGTCCCTTGCGGCCGGCCAGAGCTGGAGAGCCTATGGCAAGCACCGTCTGGAAAGGCCATGTCACGTTCGGGCTGGTATCGTTTCCGGTGAAACTGTACACCGCCGCACGCAGTGAGACCATCAGTTTCAACCAGTTACACAAGGAAGACCACAGCCGGGTGAAGCAGGTGCTCTACTGCCAGGCCGAGGACAAGCCCATCGCGCGCACCGACATCGTCAAAGGGTACGAGTACGAGAAGGGCCGCTGGGTGGTGGTGGAGGACGAGGAGATCAAGCGCATGGCGCCGCCCAGCGCGAAGACCATGGAGATCCTCGAATTCGTCAAGTCGTCCGCGGTGGACCCGGTTTACTTCGAAAGCTCCTACTACATGGCGCCGGACGAAGCCGGGGAGCGGCCGTACGCTCTCCTCTATGAGGCCCTCGAACGCACCGGCTACACCGGCGTGGCCAAGATCACCATGCACAACCGCGAGCACATCGCCCTGTTCCGTCCCGGACCGACGGGGCTGATGATGCACACCATGTACTACGCCGACGAAGTGCGCAGCGTGGAGGAGTTCCGCACCGACAAGACCCTGGTGAAGGAGAAGGAACTCGACCTGGCCAAAATGCTAATCGAATCTCTGGCCGCGGAGTTCGAACCGCAGAAGTACCATGATTCGTATCGCGACAATCTGCGCGCGCTCATCGACGCGAAGATTGAGGGCCGGGAAGTAGTGGCGCCGCCGGAACCGGAGACAGCCCGAGTGATCGACATCATGGAGGCGCTCAAGCAGAGTCTGGCCATCGCCAGGAAACCCGCCGCCATCGCCGAGGCAGCCGATGCGCAGCCGGTAGAGATGCCGAAGCGCGCCCGCGCCGGCGCGAAGCGAAAAGCCGCTGGCTGAACCGGCGCGGTCCCCACAAACCCGGAAAAGAATCCCGCAGTCCTGCCGATGAGCCATAGCAGGAGGACAAGTGCCCGCCACGAGTCCTGCCCATGGCCATGGTTAGCATCAAACGGCACATCTCGATCAGCGAAGAAGAGGCCGCGTTTCGTGGCGTCATCGATCTGCTGTTGAACGGTATTGCGGCGCAATCGGTCCAGGGAGACCGCGCCGAGTACGAGGCGTTTCAGAACAACATGCAACGCATCCAGGAGTCGGCGGAAGCGGAGGAATCGCCGGACGCGCTGCTGGTTATCGCCGGTTCGGCCGTGCAGGCCCTCGAGGATTACAGCCAGCAAACCACCAGCTTCATCCGCCGGCAGGGAGCGGAACTCCAGAGCATCATTTCCATGCTGACCCGAACCGTGATCAGCATCGGCGCCGGGAGCGACCGCTCGGTGCAGCGGCTGCAGGAAATAGGGCAGCAACTGGAAGGCGCGGTGGCGCTGGAGGACGTCCAGCAGCTCAAGGTGAAGCTCGACGACTGTCTGGGCCATCTCCGGGAAGAGACCATGCGGCAAAAGGCGGAGACGGGGGAAGTGGTGGCCGCCCTGCAGCGGGAGATCGCCAGCGCCCAGGAACGCACCGGCGCCATGGCCCCGGTCCAGGATCTCGATCCGGTTACCGGGCTGCCGTTGCAGGATGCCGCCGAAGCCATGTTCCAGGAAGTGGCGCGGAAGCCGGGGAAACGCTATGTGGTAACCGCGGTAGTAAACCGGATGCAGCCAATTACCGCGCGTTTCGGGCAAGCCGTCAGCAACCAGGTGCTGCGGACCTTCAAGGAGTTCTTCGAAAAGCAGCTCGGCCCTGGGGATCGCCTGTTTCGCTGGAGCGGGCCCGCCGTGGTGGCGCTGCTGGAAAGGGCGGAGTCGCTGGAGAGCGTGCGCACAACGGTGCGGCGACTGCTGGACAAGCCCGTTGAGAACCAGATGTTCGACGTGGGAGGCCGCCAGGTGCTCATTCCGGTTTCCGCCGCGTGGTCGGTGTTCATGCTGATCCCGCCGGCCATTACCGCCACCAAACAGATTCGAACTTTCATTGCCGGTCAGGGGACGCGCGACTATGCCTGACGCCACCGAACCGAATCCTGAATTCCCGCTGGTCTGTCCGGAGTGCGAGGTCGTTGTTCGACAACTTCAGGAGGCGCTCGATCGCAACACCCGTCTGTTCGACGCGATGCTCTCGCACAGCCGCGATGGCATCGTACTCACAGGGCCGGATGGAAGGATCGTGCGCATTGTGCGATCGATCACCGGCTATGGCGCTGTCGATATGGCCGGTGCGCCCGTGGAAATGCTGGTCCATCCCGAGGATCGCGACGCCGTGCGCAGGTGTTACCGGCAGTTGCTAAGTCGAAACTCCACCAGCGTCGGCCTCGAAGGACGCGTCCTGCGTCCGGATGGCTCTTTTCTCTGGGCGGAAGCCACCATCACGGACATGCTGGACGTGCCCGACGTGCAGGCAATTGTCTGCAATTACTCCGACATTACCCGCCGCAAGGAACAGGAACTGGCCATGGCCGAGTTTGCGGCGATCATCCAGAGTTCGGAATACGCCATCTTCAGCGAGGACGCCGCCGGGAAAATCCTGACCTGGAACCGGGGCGCGGAGAACATGTACGGCTACGCCGCCGGGGAGATCATCGGCAGGGACGCCGGGGTCCTCATCCCGGAAGAACTCCGCGAGGAGGAACTGGCCACCCACCGGCGCGCCTGTGAAACCGGAGAGGCCAGCGAGACCTGCACGGAGCGAGTCCGCAAAGACGGCTCACGCATTCCCGTTGTCCTGCAACTGTCGCCGGCACTGGACGGACATGGCCAGGTCTGGAGACTCGCGCACATCTCAAGACGCATCCGCTGACCGCAGCAACTCCTCCGCGTAGACCGCGCCCGCGGGCGTCTCCTCGTGCTTGAAGAACACATAGCAATCCCGTCCTCCAGCCCGCAACTGGCGCACGCGCTCCGCGATCTCCGTCCGCTCCTCGGGCGAGTAATCCGCTTTGCGCAGGCGCGAGTAGACGAAGGCCGCGGTCAGCACCTCCGGGATCGCCAGTTTCTCCGACTCGGCCAGGCACAGCGCGGCGCCGTGACTTTCGAGCGCGGCGTAAACCTCCGCGTTCAGCCATGACGCGTGCCGGAACTCGAACGCGCAGGCGAGGCCGTCGGGCAAACCATCGAGAAACTCGTTCAGAACCGCGGCGTCGGCGCGGAACTGCGGCGGCAACTGGAACAACACCGGCCCCAGCCGCCGGGCGATGCGCAACGGCTCGAGGGCCTTGAAGAACAGCCCGGTGAACTCGGCCTTTTGCAGGCGCTGGATGTGCGTGATGCGCATGTGCGCTTTCGGGCAGAAGACGAAGCCGGCGGGCGTCGCCCCGATCCACGCTTCCAGTGTCGCGGCCGACGCGAGGCGCCGAAAGGTGTAGTTGATCTCCACCGCGTTCAGACGTCCGGCATAGTGCCGGAGAAACGCCTTCGCGGGCAGCTTTGCCGGATAGAAGTCCGGTTTCCAGGAAGGGTAGGCGAATCCCGAGGTGCCGCAATAGAGGCGGGCCATGGTGATTATGGTACGCCAGACCGGACACGCGGCGGCTGCGCTAAGATCGGAGCCTGAGCTATGAAACTCATTCCCTTTATCGCTCCGCTGTTCGTGCTGGCCGCGTCGCTCGCGCACGGCGGCACATATCGTATCGAACAGGGCTACGTGGACGCCAACGGCGTGCTGATCTACTACGAGGCCTTCGGCCAGGGCAGCCCGCTGGTGATTCTGCATGGCGGGCCGGGCGCGTCCCACGATTACTTTCTGCCGTATCTGGCGCCGCTGGCGCGCCACCACCAGCTCATCTTCATTGACGAGCGCGGCTCGGGCCAGTCCCAAAAGCTGGACGACCCGGCTGGATACACGGTGGAGGCCATGGTGGAGGACGTCGAGGCCGTGCGCAAGGAACTCGCGCTGGGCCGCATCGCCCTGCTGGGCCATTCCTATGGCGGCGTTCTCGCCCAGGCCTACGCGTTGAAGTACCAGCAGAACCTCAGCAGCCTGATCCTGTGCAGCACCTTCTTCAGCACCTCGAAAATCAACGCGGTGTTCCAAAAGCAGCTGGCGGCAATGCCCGCGGAGCTGCGCGAGCGCATCCGGAAGCTGGAGGCCGCCGGCCTGTTCGGCCACGGCAAGGACTACCAGAAGAACCGTTACACCGACGATTACATGATCGCCGCATGGGGCGAAGGCTACTTCCCCTATCTCTACCAGCGCCACCCCGACGAGAACTACGACCCGCTCGATAACGGCAAAATGTCCTGGGATCTCTACCGCGCCATGTGGGGATCCGACGGCGAGTTCGTCATCGACGGGAACCTGAAATCGGTGGAATATGCGGAGCGGCTGCCGTCGCTCCGCGTCCGCACGCTGGTCACGGCCGGCGACCACGACGAGTGCGACCCGGAGCTGGCGAAGGAACTGAGCGGGTTGATTCACGGGTCCCGCCTGGTGATCTTTCCCCAGAGCGGTCACATGACATTCGTGGATCAGCCGGACCTCTTTCTGCGCACCATCGACGACTTCCTGGCTGGGAAATAGACCGATATGGCGCGGACGCTGGTTTACCTGAAAGTGGAACTCGAACACGGCGAAGACGAAAAGACGCAGCGGCTTGCCGAGGAGATTTGCCGGCGGATCCAGAAAATCTACGGCGTGCGGTCGGCCGAGATTTCCAACATGGTCTCGCGCTCGGAGGAGTAACGCAGGCGAAAACGCCTGCTCCACAAGAATTAGCCCAGCAGGTCGCGGTGCGTTCGCAAAAAGAACGCGTCGGTCATCCCGGCGATGTAGTCGCAGACGCCGCGCCAGGCAGGGTCGCCGGCAAGCGCGTAACCCTCCGGCAGGCGATCGGGGTGATCGAGAAACCAGGCGAAAAGCTCGCCGATCATCGCCGCGGAGTTCTCGCGTTCCCTCACCAGAGGCTGGGAGTAGTACACCCGCGCGCGAAGGAAGGCCTTCAAATCGCGAGCGGTCGCTTCTGCCTCGGCGGTGAATGACGCGAGCCGCCGGGGCTGGGTGCGGACCTCTTCCGGTTCGTGGACGCCGGCCGCCTCCGCCCGATCGATGGTGCCCTCCACCAGACCGGATACCATTCCATCGATCAGACCGCGCAGAATCTCCTGGAATTGCACGCGTTCCGACGACCCTGGGAATTGTCCCTGCACCTGCTCCAGCAATTGAGCGAAGCGCGGCGCGCCCGCGGCTGCATCGTCCACGGTGAAGAGCCCGGCGGAGAAGGCGTCATCGAGGTCGGCGGTGTCATAGGCGATCTCGTCGGCCAGGTCGATCAACTGCGCTTCCAGCGTGGGTTTCAGGCCGGGGAGGTACTCCTCCAGCTCGGGCGATTGACCGGCATGGAGATCGCGCGAGTGCTTCACAATGCCCTCGCGCACCTCGAAGGTGAGGTTCAGTCCGGGGAAGCGGGCGTAGCGTTGCTCCAGGGTTTCCACGATGCGCAGCGCGTGCAGATTGTGATTGAAGCTGCCGCCGAAGGGCGCGAGGAGCAGATTCAACTGGTCTTCGCCGGCGTGCCCGAACGGCGGATGCCCGACGTCGTGTACCAGCGCGAGAGCCTCGGTGAGGGCGCCGTTCAGGCCCAGCGCCGAAGCGGCGGTGCGGGCGATCTGAGCAACCTCAATGGTGTGGGTGAGACGGTTGCGGAAATGGTCGGAGAGGCCGGGGGCGAAGACCTGGGTCTTGGCTTCCAGCCGCCGGAAGGCGCGGGTATGGATGACCCGGTCGCGGTCACGCTGAAACTCATTACGCCAGGGATGGGAGAATTCGGGATATCGCCGCCCACGGGTGCGTTCCACGGGGAAACGCAGGCGGGCGAGAGGCCGATTCACTTCTGGAATAACTCGGCCGCCTCGGAAACAGCCACCTGGCTGATGGCCGGTCGCTGGTCGGCACGCAACTTATCCAGCAGCTTGCGCGCCTCGTCGGGCTTGCTGGGGCCAATGATCTTCGCCAGCACCAGTTCAGCCTCCTCTTTGGAAACGAACACGGTGGGCTTGTCGATGATCGGCTGCAGCAGGGCTCGGGCGTCCGCGATCCTGCCCTGGAAACCGTAGATCCGGGCCAATTGCACTGCGGCCAGCGAAACGTACGGACCCTTGCCGTTGTCCACCACGTCACGCAGGCGCCGCTCCGCTTCCTTCGCGTTGCCCTTGTCGGCGGCGTGGGCGGCAAGCATGAACTGTCCGATGGTTCCCTCCGCGGTCCCGCTGTATTGAACGGCCAGATCGGTGAGAGCTTTCACCAGCGCCTGATCCTTGGCCTGCTCGGTGGGGTACGCGAGGGTGAAGGCGTTATCGGCCGGGCCGACGTTGGCATTGGTAATGCGGAAAACTTCGGCCAGCTTGTCCTGCCGCACCGTGTGCTCGTGCTGGGAATAGAAGTACCATGCGGCGGCGAGTATGGCGATGCCAACGACGATAGACCCATAGCGCACTAACTGGGACCGGTGGTCGGTCACATACTCCAGAGTGTGCTGGACCTCGGTCGCAAACGGGTCGGTTTTCAGTTCCTTGCGGGTGAACTTATCCACGAAAACTCCTGGATGGGAACCCCGATTCTAGCACAGGGCGAAGCAGGCCATCGTGGGGCGTCATAGTAAGAAGGAAGAGTGATGCTGCTGGCTAATGTAGTGGAAACATCCCGGCGCGTGGCCCGGACCTCGCGCCGGCTTGAAAAGGTGGACCTGCTGGCCGCGCTTCTGGGCGAGCTCGACGCGGAAGAGGTGGAGATCGTGGTCGCGTTTCTGTCCGGTTACGCCCGGCAGGGCCGCATAGGCGTCGGCTGGGCCACCCTGCGGGACGCCGCCGCCCCTCCCGCCGAAAGCGCGGGCATCGAGATCCACGAATTGGATCGGACCCTGGCATCTCTGGCGGCGGTCGCGGGCCGCGGCTCGGAGGGGCAGAGACGCGCGTTGCTGCACTCGCTTTTCGCCCGCGCCACCGGGGACGAGCAGAAATTCCTCAGCGGTCTGCTGCTGGGCGAAATCCGCCAGGGCGCGCTGGAGGGCGTGATGCTGGAAGCCCTCGCGAAGGCGTCGGGTATTACCTCGGAGCGTATTCGCCGGGCCGCCATGATGGCTGGCGATATTGCGCGGGTTGCCCGTTCGGCGCTCGAATCGGGGGTGGCGGGGCTCGACCAGTACGACGTGCAGCTTTTTCGTCCGGTGCAGCCGATGCTCGCCCAGACCGCCGAGGATGTGGAAGCCGCGCTGGACGACCTTGGCGAGGCGGCGCTCGAATTCAAGTTCGACGGCCAGCGGGTGCAGGTTCACCGCTCCGGCGACGACGTGCGCATCTTCTCCCGCAGCCTCAACGACCTCACCGGCGCCGTGCCGGAGATCGTGGAAGCCGTACGGGCGTTGCCGGCGCGCGATCTCATCCTCGATGGCGAGGTCCTCAGCCTGAGCGAAGGAGGCCGGCCGCAGCCCTTCCAGGTGACCGCGCGGAGGTTCGGCCGCAAGCTGGATCTGGAACGGATGCGCGCGGAGCTGCCGCTGGCGCCGTTCTGGTTCGACCTGCTCTATCTGGACGGCCAGTCGCTAATGGACCAGCCGCAATCGCGCCGCTTCTCCGAGCTCGAGGCCCTGGCGCCCCCGGACGCTCTGGTGCCGCACGTGGTCACCGGCAATCCGGAGCACGCGGCGGAGTTTTTGCGTCTGGCGCTCGAGCGAGGTCACGAGGGCATCATGGCGAAAGCCGGCGACGCCTCTTATGCCGCCGGCGCGCGCGGCCAGAGCTGGCTGAAAATCAAGAAGGCGCACACTCTGGATCTGGCCATTCTGGCCGCGGAATGGGGACACGGCCGCCGTCATGGCCGGCTGAGCAACCTGCACTTGGGCGCCCGCGACACCGAAAAGGGCGGCTTCGCCATGCTGGGCAAGACGTTCAAAGGGCTGACCGACGAGATGCTGGCCTGGCAGACCGAGCAACTGCTGGCGCTGGAGATCTCGCGCGATGCCTGGACGGTTTATGTGGAGCCGAAGCTGGTGGCGGAGATCGCGTTCAGCGATATCCAGGTGAGCCATCGTTATCCCAGCGGACTGGCCCTGCGCTTTGCCCGCGTGAAACGCTACCGGCCCGACAAATCGGCCGGGGACGCGGACACGCTGGAGACGGTGCGGAAGATGGCGGGAGGCGGCTAAAGATGTTGCCAACCATCGCAGGCTGGACGCGGATACTTGCTCTTGGCGCGGGGATATCGGCTCTGGCCCTCTGCCAGATTCCGCCGTCGGAGCCGCTGCCGCCCGCCGAGGTGAAGCCGTTTCAGGATGAGATTCGGCGGATCGAGGGCCTGCTCGAAACGGCCGGCGACAAAAGCACCGTGCTGTACGCGCTGGCCCGAACGTGGGCGGCCGGGGGCCAGTATCAGGAGGCCATGCGCGTTCTGGAGAAAGTGGCCGCGCTGAAAGTGGGGCTGGACCCATCCAACGACGACATCTTCGCGAAGCTCAGAGCCAGCAGCGAGTTCGAGCGGCTGCTGCGGCAGATCCGCGACGACACGCCGCCGGTGGCGCATGGCCGCGTGGCCTTTACGGTGGACGAGTCCGATCTCTTCCCGGAAGGCATTGCCTGGGATTCACGCAGCAGACGGTTTCTGCTGGGAAGCACGTTCAAGCACAAGATTGTGGCGTGCACTTCCGCGGGTGCTTGTCAGGATTTCGTGAAGGAGGGCCAGGACGGCCTGGGCGAGGTCCTCGGGCTCAAAGCGAACCCTCGCGATGGAACGGTTTGGGCCGCCAGCAACGGCGAACAGGAGTCCCGGTTGTTCCACTTTGACGGCGCAGGCAGGCTGGTTCGCAAATACACCATCAGCCAGAAGCCGGACCCGCATCTGTTCAACGACCTTGTGGTGGATAGCAGCGGCAATGTCTTTGTCACCGACACGCGGGCCGCTACGGTTTACTGGGTGTCGCATCCAACGGACCGTCTCGAGATCCTCAATCCGGCGCTGGACGTTCAGGCCGCCAACGGGATCGCGATCTCGGAACAAGGCGGGGAGAGGCTCTACGTGGCGGGGTTCCCGGACGGGATCACGGTGGTGGATGTGGCCTCGCGATCCTTCCGCGCCCTCCCGCATCCGGCGGATCTGTGTCTGGGAACCATCGACGGGCTCTATTATTTCGACGGCAGTCTCTTCGCGATTCAGAACAGCATCATGGTCCATCGGGCGGTGCGGTATCGTCTGACTCACGATCTGGATGCGATTGATGGATTCGAGATATTGGAACGCCGCAATCCGCTCTTTGACGGCGGCCCTACAACCGCCGCCATTGCGGACGGCGCTTTGTATTTCATGGCGAATAATCAGCTCGACGACGTGGCCGATGGAAAGATCAAAGCCGGCTCCCGGCTGAACCCCATCAAGGTTCTGCGCGTTGACCTCGGCCGCTAGCAGCCCTGGCGGAAGTCGTAACGAGGGCCGAACGCAGGCGAAAACGCCTGCTCCACAACGGCAGGTGAAGGGCTTGCGATGCTTGTGGAGCAGGCCTTTGGCCTGCGATGACTTCCGCAACGGGCCGCTAGAGAAGAGCGGGGCAAGGCGAGCCCTGCCCCGCAGACATTTACGACTGCCCTACTTCTCCCGAGTTCGTAATCGCGTAGCGCACCCGGATGCGCATGGCCCTGGTCTGGGCTTCCGCGGCTTCAGCGTACGACCCGGCTCCCCGCAGCAGTGTCGCGTACTCTTCGAGAATCGCGGCCACCCGCAGACCCGGGGTGTTCGCATCGCGAAGGATGGTGGTGGCGTCGCGGTACAGCCCCAGCGCATCCGCGCGCTTTCCTTCACGCGCGTACAGGCTGGCCAGGTTCGCCATCCGGAACGCGGCTTGCACGCCGTTCGGCTCCAACGCCAGCGCGCGGCGGAAGTACGATTCGGCCGACGCGTAATCGTGCAACCCGGCGCAGGCCACTCCAAGATTGTTGAGATCGGTGGCAAGCCTCGGGTGCGCCGGCCCCAGCTTCTCCTCGTCGATGCGCAGGGCCTCCAGGAATAGCTGTCTGGCTTTGCGAACGTCGTGCAGGTCCTGGTGGATCAGAGCGAGGTTCGAGAGAGCCGCGGCGTACTCGGGATGATCCGAGCCCACCGCTGCCTGCACCAACACCAGCGCACGGGTTCCCACCACACGGGCCTGTTGCAGATCGCCGCGCGCGCGGTCCACCAGGGCCAGGCCGTCGAGCGCGGAGGCCATCCGCATGGAATCGTGACCCGTGCCGCTCAGCAGACTGACGGCCCGCTCAAGCCGGGCCTGGGCACTGGCGAGATTGCCTTTCCGGCGGTCGGCGTTTCCGAGGTTGATCAGGATCTCGGCCAGTGTCGGTGCATCGGGATTCGGCGATGCTTCCGCGGTCTGGAGAGCACGCTGGAACAGAGCGTCCGCCTCTGCCGCGCGCCCTTCGTATTGCACCACCATACCCAGCACATTGAGGGTGGAGGCGGCGTCACCCCCGTGTTCCACAGCGCGCCGCGCGAACTGCTCGGCCTCCGCATACCGCGCCGTATCCCGATACAGCAAGGCCAGGCCATAGAGAGCGGAAGCGCTCTCCCGCATGGCCAGAGCGCGCTGATAGAACTTTTCGGCGTCGGCGAAGCGCGCTTCGGCCCGCAGCGTGGCGGCCAGGTTCAGGGTTGCATCCGGTTCCCCCATGGCCGCCGCCTGGGAAAAAGCCGTTTCGGCTCGCGCGAATTCGCCGCGGTCGAAGTAGAAGCTGCCAAGATTGTTCAGGTTTCTGGCCACATCGGGGTTCGGGGCGGGAGGAACGCTCTCGCCCCGAAGACCCGTTACCGCCAGCACCAGGAGAGTTGCAAAGCAAACATCACGGGTTCTCATGGAGCCCATAGTGAGGCCGTATGCCGTCCACCAGGGAGTAATGGCGCGGTGCGGTTACGGTGTGGTTTTACGGTAAACGGCGGGGGCGAAGCCGAGACCCTCGAGCAGCGCCTGGAACCGGGGCTGGTGACGAAGGGGATCGTAGACCGGGTGGACCTTCAGCGCGGACAGGGACATCTCGCGCCGCTCCATGCCCGATTCCAGCCATTCCAGCGCGCGATCGTTTTCTCCGAGGCCCAGATGAACGATGGCGAAGCAGGTGGCCGGAACGAATGTGCTCCCGGCGCCCGTCCGGCTCGCCGAGGAAGCCATTTCGTGCAATTTCTCCAGCAGCGCCCGGGCGTGATCCGGCTGTCCGTTCAGCGCGTACGCCTGTCCGAGCGCCGCCAGGATGTTGGGAATTGCTCCACCGAGCTGGCGGCCTTTCTGGTACAGTTCGATGGCTTTCGGGTAATCGCCCTGTCGGACGAAGTACTGCCCGAGCCGGTAG
>CAYVPZ010000026.1:0-10521 GCA_964453955.1 uncultured Solibacteraceae bacterium
CGTCACCGGCATCGATCTGGTGCGCAGCCAGATTCTGATCGCGGCCGGTTACAGCCTGCAGGAGATTCCGCCGCGGCCGGTGACGCTGCGCGGCCACGCCATCGAGTGCCGCATCAACGCGGAGAACCCGGACACGTTCGCACCGTCGCCTGGACGGATCACCGGCCTCAACCTGCCCGGCGGTCCGGGCATTCGCGTGGACACGGCGGCGTACACCGACGGGGTGATTCCGCCTTATTACGATTCGCTGGTGGCCAAGCTGATCGCCTACGGGGAGAGCCGCGAGGAAGCCATCGCTCGCATGAAGCGCGCGCTGGATATGTTTGTGGTGGAGGGAATCTACACGACCATCCCGCTGCACCAGCGCATTCTGGCTGATGCGGAATTCCTGGCGGGCCGCTACGATACGACGTTCCTGAACCGCAAGTGACGCCTATTCTCTTACCGTGAGATCGTTGGTTACGCTCTTCACGCCCTTCACGTGCTTGGTGAGTTTCTCGGCCTTCTCGCGGGCTTTCCCGGTGTCCACCGCGCCTTTCAAGGTCACCGCCCCGTCCTTCACCTCGACATCGATGCCGCCGCCCTTCACGTCGGTGTCGCTGGCCAGGCGCATGCGCACCTGATCGGTAATGGAGTCGTCGGTAATCGGTTCCTTGCTCTTATCGCCCGCGAACGCCACTTCGGTGCCGAGCCCAACCGTTGTAATCGAAGCGGAACCGTGGACAGTCGAGGCCAGCGGCGCCAGAAGCAGGACAGCAGTAAGAATTCTCATGCTTATTCCATTATCGCGGAAGAATCGCCGGTCATCGATCGCCAGTCGATCGCGTTCAGAAACGCGGGGTCCTCGCGCCAGCCAAACCGCACTTTGACGAAGAGCTCCAAAAAGACCTTCCGCGAGAACAGCGCCTCGATTTCCAGACGGGCCTGGCTTCCGATGCTCTTCAGCAGCGCGCCCCGTGCGCCGATCACAATCGCTTTCTGGCCGAGCCGTTCGACGTAAACGGTGGCGGCGATACGGAGCAGGCGCCCGCTGTCCTCCCATTCGTCGATGAGCACGGCGACGGCGTGCGGCACTTCCTGCCGGGTGGTGGAAAGGATTTGCTCGCGGATGATTTCGGCGGCGAGGTATCGCTCCGGCTGGTCGGTCAGATAGTCCGGCGGGAAATAGCGCGGGCCTTCCGGCAACCGGGCCACGATGGCCCGGCGCAACTGGTCGAGCCCGTCGCCGGTAGCGGCGGAAATGGGGAAATACTCGGCGAAATCGTACAACTGACGATACTGCTCGAGGAGCGGCAGCAGCGCGCGCTTGTCGTCCACGCGATCGATCTTGTTCAGCAGCAGAAACGTGGGCGCCCGCACCTTGCGCGCCAGATCGACAGCCTCGCGGTCGGCCGCGGTCAGAGGGGCGCTGGCATCCGCCATGAACAGCACCAGATCGCGTTCGTTCAGCGACGCCCGCACCGTCTCCATCATGCGCCGGTTGAAGAGCGTGTCGGATTTATGGATGCCCGGCGTATCGACGAAAACGATCTGCGCGCCCGGTTCGTTGACCACGCCCTGAATGGAGGTCCGGGTGGTCTGCGGTTTCTCCGACACGATGGCCAGCTTGCTGCCGGTGAGCGCGTTCAACAAAGTGGATTTGCCGGTGTTGGGGCGCCCGATGATGGAGACGAATCCGGAGCGGTGTTCAGACATGGGTTTTCCTTTCGGCCCGATACACGCGCACCTGTTCCACGCGCAACTCGTCTCCCGCGATGACCTCGATGCGGATGCCCTCGCGCTCTACCGCCTCGCCCGGGCGCGGCACGTGCCCCAGCCATTCGGTGACCAGGCCGCCGATGGTGGTGGATTCGGTTTCCTCCTGCGGGCGGAAATCCAGCAGGTCGTGCAGACGGTCCAGATCCACGCTGCCGGCCACGAGGTAGCGGCCGTCGCCCTCGTCGCGCACGTCGCGCTCGGGTTCGTGTTCGTCGCGAATCTCGCCGAGGATTTCCTCCACCAGATCTTCCATGGTGGCGATGCCCGCGGTGTTGCCGTACTCGTCGATCACCACCACCATCTGGATGGATTCCTGCTGCATCTCGCGCAGCAGATCGTTGACCGGCTTGGTTTCCGGAACCGCCCGAATGGGCCGGAGCAGATCGCGAATGCCATTGAGCGCGTGATCCTGGGCGTCCGCCTCGAACAGGTCGCGGACATGCACGAAGCCGATGACGTGATCGATATTGTCTTCGAAGACGGGAATACGCGAGTACTGTTCGTTCACCACGAGCTGGCGCAGGCGCTCCAGCGACGCGTCCACCGGGATAGCCACGATTTTCGGTCGGGGCGTCATCACCTCGCGGACGGTCTTGTCGCCGAAGGCCACCACGGATTCGATCAGCTTGCGGTCCTCCTCTTCGAGGATTCCTTCCTCCTCGCCCGCCGAAATCAAAGCGTCGATGTGCTCGGCCGCGGTGGGCGGCTGCGCGGCGGCCTGGTCCGGCTGCGCCAGTTCCACCAGTGATTCGAAGAAGCCGAGCACGGCCACCAACGGCTTTACCAGGAAAACGATGGCGCGGAGCAGGGGCATCAGCGGGATCAGCCAGCGGCCCGAGGTCTTGCGGTAAAGGACATGCGGGATCACCCAGGTGGTGACCAGCATGAGCAGCCACGAGAACCCCAGCGCCTCGACGGTGGATTGCCACAGCGGTTCCCCCGCCGCCACGCCGGATGCGAAGATGACCGCCACCAGCGCCAGCAACAGCGTGTGCTTGACGATGGAAAAAGCCAGCGCGCCCCGCTCCACGGTGAGCCCCAGCCGTTGCTGCAGGGAGTCTTTGAATAGTTCCAGCGCGGGCAATTCCCGTGGGCGCAGCCGCACCGCCTCCATGTGCAGCACCTGCACCAGAGTGACCAGGCACAACAGCGCCCCGATGACGGCCACCGCCAGCACAGTGAGGGCGATCATCGCATCACCGCGGGACACGCGGCGCAGCCGCGTTCGCCGATGGCCTGAAGTAACGCGACTGTTGTCACGTGTCCACAAGACTCAGCGAGTGCAGTCATCGCGACACCCGCTCGATGAGCCCGGCCGGAAGGTCCAGCCGTCGCCGCCAGCGTTGTTCAACGCGCCGCATCTGGCCCCGGTCGCGCTCGTGGTCCATGCCCACAAGGTGCAGCACGCCGTGCAACATCAGGACGCGCACCTCGTCCTCGACGGAATGGCCAAAATCGGCGGCCTGTTCCCGCGCGCGGTCGAACGAAATGGCCACCTCACCCAAATGGCCGCCCGCGCCCGCCGGGAAAGACAGTACGTCGGTGGTGTCGTCCTTTTTCCGGAATTGCCGGTTCAGGCAGCGAATTTCGTCATCGCCGGTCAGCAGACAACAGAATGGCCGTCCGCCGGCCACGCAGTCCTCCAGGCGGCGGGCAAACTCCAGCAGCTCGCGGCGCCGCAGCGCGCGTGAGCGGATGCGAAAGAGAATCGAGCTTCGCTCGGAAGCCATCGCGGTTAGCGTCTATTCCTGGACGTCGCCGCCAGCCAGCGGCACGGCGGTCTCCGGCCCGGCGGGGATTGTTTCGGGTGGCGGCTCGGCGCCCAGCCGCAAGGTAAGCTGCCGGCCGATGCCGAGGGCTTCGTTGTAGCGTTCGTAGGCCTTTACAATGCGCTGCACAAGGCTGTGGCGAACCACATCCCGCTCGTCGAAGTAGACGAAGCTGATGCCCTCCACGCCCTTCAGCACCTCCACGGCATCGGTGAGCCCGCAGCGCTTGCCGCTGGGCAGGTCAATCTGGGTCAGGTCGCCGTTCACCACCATCTTCGAGTTGAAGCCCTGCCGGGTCAGCACCATCTTCATTTGCTCCGCGGTGCTGTTCTGCGCCTCGTCCAGAATGATGAAGCTGTCGTTCAGCGTGCGCCCGCGCATGAAGGCGATGGGCGCCACCTCGATGACGTTGCGCTCCAGCAGCTTCTCCACCTTCTCGCCTTCCAGCATGTCGTAGAGCGCGTCGTACAGCGGGCGCAGATAGGGGTCAACTTTCTCCTGGATGGTGCCCGGCAGAAAACCCAGGCGCTCGCCGGCCTCGACCGCAGGGCGCGTCAGGATGATCCGGCTGACCGTCTTGTTCAGCAGAGCGGAGACGGCCATGGCCACCGCCAGATACGTTTTGCCGGTGCCGGCGGGCCCGATGCCGAAGGCCAGGTCGTTGCGCTCGATGGCCTCCAGATAGCGCCGCTGGTTGATGGTTTTCGGGGCCAGCGTCTTCTTGCCGAAATTGCGCTGGCGGCCGCTGTGCACCAGAGCCCGCAGGGTGACGTCGGCATCCTCGGCTACCACGCGCAAATAGCTGTTCAAGTCGCCGTTGCGGAACTGGTGGCCTTCCTTCATCAGCGCCACGTAGTCTTCGAGGATGGCCGCGGCGCGGATCACGTCGGGCTCTTCGCCGTCCAGCTCCAGGCAGTCGTTCAGCAGACGCGTGCTGACATTCAGGCCGGCCTCGAGCACACGAATGTTCTCGTCACGAGTCCCGAACAGGGACTCAATCCCACGGGAAATCTGAACGCTGAGTTTCATCCTGCGAAGGGGGACATGAAAAGGGGGTACCGCGAGGGGCGTTCCACGGCAATTCCTGCTCCGAGCGAGCCAGCCGCGATCATCCGCTTGCGCGGAAGAGAAGCAAACATCCAGCAACAATTATACCCCAGAAGCCGGGGAACGGCCCCACCTGCCGGCCGCTATTTCGTGCTCTCCAGCCCCGGGAACCAGCGCGCCACGGCATCCTCCGGAAACCCCGGCCGCAACGCCGCGCGCACGCCGCTGGAGACCAGCAGACCCCGCTCACGCAGCCGGCTGCTGATCTGCCTCGCCTTGCGCTCGCGAAACGGTACGATACTCGCTACTTCGGACCGTGGCAACTCTCCGCGCAGGATGACCTCCCGGAGCACCGGATAGCAGCCTTCCGGAAGCCGGCCCGCATCCCGCTCTTCGGTGCAGTACGCTTCCACCCGCCCGAGCAGCGCCGGCAGATCCAGCAGCCCACGCATCCGGCGCACCTCGTCGACGGCCGCTCCGAGGAAGAAGCGGCAAAACTCCATGAGCGCCTGGTTCCCGAAGATGCCGGTTTCGTCCGATTCGCCGGGGGCTGCCACCAGCTCCTGGTAGCGCGGGAGTTCCCGCTGCAACGCGCGCGCCAGCGACCAGAGACCGCCGATCTCCAGCCGTACCAGCTCGGCATGGGCCATCAGCCGCGCCACCGGCCCGTTCCCATTGGCAAACGGACGGATTTGCAGCAGGCGGTGATAGGACGCCGCTACGGCCAGTACCTGCCGGAACCGCCCAGGCACGGCGGTGTAGACGGTTTCGAAGCGGGTAAGATCCGCCACCAGGCCGTCGAAGCCGTACAGCTCGCGATAGAGCCAGCAGAGGAAGGCGGCCGAAGCCGGATGAGCCGGTTCCGCGACGCCCGTGTCGATGCGCTTTTCGACGCTGGCATGAACAGAGGTCGCAACCGCGTCACCGTCAATCACGACTGAGTAACGGGCATTGGTAAGCCGAATTATGTCGGCTACCGCTTCGCCCAGTCTCGGTTGCAGGGAGGCACCCAGCGCGCTCGCCTCCTTCACCAGGTCGAAGGCCAGATCGTGGAGCCGGCCATAGACTGGTTCTGCCGCTTCATTCGCCACTATACGGCGATTGTAAGCGATTCAGGAACCGCTCCCGTTACCGTCGTGGCCCCGCAACTGCGTTAGGGGGCCATCGACCGGAACAGCCAGAACAGCAACGCAGCAATCACAATGGACGCGGGCAAAGTCAGCACCCACGCCATCAGCAGGTTGCGCACCGTGGCCCACTGCAGGCCGGAGTGGTTCGCGGCCATGGTGCCGGCCACCCCCGACGACAACACGTGCGTCGTGCTGACGGGCAACCCGTAGCCGTCCGCCAGTCCGATGGTGAACATCGCGGTGATCTCCGCCGAGGCGCCCTGCGCATAGGTCATGTGCGACTTGCCGATTTTCTCCCCCACCGTGACCACAATGCGCTTCCAGCCCACCATGGTTCCCAGCCCCAGGGCCAGCGCCACGGCCACCTTCACCCACGAGGGGATAAAACGCGTGGCTTTGTCGATGTGGGACTTGTAGTTCTTCAGCACCACCCAGTCCGCCGCGCTGATCCCCCCGGCTTTGCTCTTGTCCAGCAGCCGCAGCGTTTCGCTCACCACGTACATGTCGTTGCGGAAGTTGCGGGTCCTGTCCGGCGGGACGTTGCGCAGAACCTTGAACTGGGCCATTTCGGTGCCAATGTCGTTGATCAGGGTCTGCAGGGCCAGCATCGTATTGGGGGTGAAGTTGCGCGTGCGGATGTATTCGGTCAGGTCCTCCCGCGAGTCGGCTATCACCGCGTCGGGAGAGCGGTAGTGGTCCAACGTGTCCACCGCCTGATGGGAGACCGCGACGAAGTCCTGCGACTGCTGCGCCGTGACCGCGTGGTTCAGGGCGTAGGCCGTGGGAACGGTGCCGATCAGGATGAGCATGATTAGGCCCATGCCCTTCTGGCCGTCGTTGGAGCCGTGGAAGAAGCTCACCCCGCTGCAGGTCAGGAACAACAGGCTGCGGATCCAGAATGGCGGCGGTTCGGTGCCCTGGGGAGCCTCGTACAGACGCTTGTCCCGGATCACCAGCTTCATGAGCAGCAGCAGCAGCGCGGCGCAGATGAATCCCACCACCGGCGACAGCAGCAGCGACTTGCCGATGTTGGAGGCCTGGCCCCAGTCGACGCCGCTGGTGCCGCTCTTCACCGCCATGAGCTGATTGGCGATACCCACGCCGATCACCGACCCGATGAGCGTGTGCGAGCTGGAGTTGGGGAGACCCAGCCACCACGTGCCCATGTTCCAGATGATGGCCGCCACCAGCAGTGCAAACACCATGGCGAATCCGGCGTTGCTGCCCACCTGCAGAATCAGTTCCACCGGCAGCAGCGAGACGATGGTAAAGGCCACGGCGCCGCTGGAGGTCAGCACCCCAAGCAGGTTGCACATGCCGGACCACACCACGGCCACGTGCGGCTCCAGCGAGTGCGTGTAGATGACCGTGGCCACCGCGTTGGCGGTGTCGTGGAATCCGTTGACGAATTCGAAGCCAAGGGCGATCAGAAGCGCCACGCCCAGCAGAATGTACGGGAACACCGACGTGCTGCGCACGCCGGAAAGGTCCGACGCCAGATGGATAGCGGCGTATCCAATGCCCACGACCAGGATCAGCAGAAAAACGAGCGCGCCGAGGCGTCCGGGGCTTCGGCGCATTTTCGTGTCGAGTGCGGTTGCAGCGGTAGCCATATTAGGGATGTTTAAGGAGGATACACGGCAATCGTTACATCGGCGTGACAAAACCGTGAATGCGGCTCGCAAAGTTGCGCGGCCGGCCGATGAGCCCAGCGAGGAGACCTCGTGAACCTGGGAACAAGAGTGATTGCCGCGGGCGCCACTGCCGTGGTTCTGTCCACCGCCGCCGCCATCGTCGCCAACTACGTGATTTCCGGAAGCAGCCGCCGCGCCGAACTGAAGGAATCGATGCGCTCCATCATCGAGCAAGCGGAGGTGGTGATGGGGGACATGGACGCGCTGCATGGCAACGACGCCTTTGCCACCGACCGGCTGGAGAGCGGCGTGCGCGCCAGTGGCTCGGGCTTCCGCGATTCGGTTTTCTATCGCGCCATCCCGGTGGTGGCGGCCTGGAGTTCGGTGAAACGGGTGGCCAAAGCGCGCGGCTTCGACTTTCTGACGCCCAGCCGCCCCGACATCACGCCCCGCAACCCGGCCAACAGCGGCGCCGATTTCGCCGCGGCATTCAGTGAATTTGCCGATGGCAAAGACGAATACTTCAACGAGGAATCCGGAACCCTGATTCTGGCGAGGCCGATGCGGCTGACGGCGGGCTGCCTGAAGTGTCATGGCGACAACTCGGCCAGCCCCACCCACGACGGCTGCGACCTGCTGGGATTCCCCATGGAGAACCTGCACGAAGGCGACATCAAGGGCGCATTTGTTCTGCGAGCGCCAATTTCCCAGGACAAGGTGGTGCTGGCCAGCGCGCGCACGATGACCGCCGTGGGGGTGGCCGTCCTTCTGCTGGTGGCGGGGGTATTCTTCTGGTGGAGCCGCCGGCACATCCTGAGCCCGCTCGAGCAATGTTCCGTCGATCTGGCTGCTGGCGCGGCGGGAATCCGCCAGGCCGTCGAGAAGGTGGCTGGCGCCAGCCGCCGGCTGTCCTCCGACGCCTCCGATCAGGCCGCGGCGCTGGAGCAGTCCGCCGCTTCGGCCGAAGAAGTGAACGCCATGACCGCCACCATCGCCGAGCGCTCTCGTTCGGCCGCCACGCTGATGGGGAACGCGAACGAACAGGTCACCCGCACCAATCGCACGCTGGCCGAGATGGGCGTCTCCATGGACGGCATCGGCGAATCCAGCCGCAAGATCTCGAACATCAACCGGGTGATCGAGGAGATCGCTTTCCAGACCAACATCCTGGCCCTGAACGCGGCAGTGGAAGCGGCGCGCGCGGGAGAGGCGGGACTGGGTTTTGCGGTGGTCGCCGACGAGGTCCGCAATCTGGCCCAGCGCGCCTCCCAGGCGGCGCGAGACACGGCCGCGCTCATCCAGGAATCCATCCAGCGTTCCCAGGGCGGCACCGACAAGCTAAAGGCCGTGGCCCTGGACCTGACCGGCCTCACCACCATCGCCGCCGATGTGCGCGTCCAGATGGACGGCGTCAGCGCCGGCAACGAGGAGCAGGCGCAGGGCATTTCGCAGATCGCCCAGGCGGTGAATCACATGCAGCGGTTGACCATGCAGGTGGCCGGGGCCGCCGAAGCCAACGCCGACGCGGGACACTCGCTCAGCCAGGAATCGGAGAGGATGGAGGCGGTGGTCGCACGCCTGCGCGAACTGGTGGCCGGAGGGCGATAGGACAAAATCGAAAACACTGCTCCGGCGATGTCGGCCTGGCAAACCGGGACACGCGGCGCAGCCGCGTTCCATCGGAACCGGCGCCAACGCGACTGGCGTCGCGTGTCCAGCCGTTTCATCCGGTTCGGTGGCCGGAACGGCCATGTCCAACACGCGAGATGGCAGCGCGCGACGCCGCCCTACCCTCAAAAATCGATGGATGCCAGCACTTCCGAGGGCTTCTTGTCGAAGGCCCGGCAGATGGCCAGCAGGCTCTCCACGCTGGGCATGTTGGCGCCGCGTTCGATGGAGCTGATCTGCGAAACGCTGAGCCGCGTGATGGCGGCCAGGTCCTTCAGAGACCAGTCGCGTTCCACACGCAGCAGTTTGACGCGGTGGCCCAGCCGCTCCCTCAGGCGGTCCGGCATGGTGCGGCCGAGGCCGAATTGTTCGGTGGCGTTGCTGAGCGCCTGGCGGAGCTGCGCCAGCGAAAACGGCTTGGACAGATAGTCGAACACGCGCAACTTGAATGTCGCCCGCATGTCCTCGAGCGACGGATAGCCGGTGGCCACGATGACGCATAGCGCCGGATACGCGGCCAGCACCTGTTCCAGGACCTTCTCTCCCGGGAACTCGCCCATCTTCATGTCCAGCAGCAGAATGTCGGGCACTCTCTGCTCGAGGTCGGCAAAGAACTCCTCGGGCCGGGCGAAGGTCCGCACGCTGTACTGTCCTTCGTCCTTGAGGGTGTCTTCCAGATACGTGCGGAAGTCCGGATCGTCGTCCAGAACCGCGATGTCCACCAGAGCGGTATTTGCAGGTACGTCAGTCATGTTGCCGCGTCAGAGCGATGGACGCGAATGGCAGAGATTATTGCACATGTGAAGGCCCGATTGCACGCCGCTTCCCTCAGCCCGTCGCCGCCGGCAGGGAAACCTCCAGACAGGCGCCCCCTTCGGCGCGATTCGACGCCGTAATAGTGCCGCCATGCTGGTGGACAATGCCCTGGGCCACGGTGAGTCCGAGCCCCGTTCCACGGGCATCCAGCCGCGTGGAGACGAAGGCTTCGAAAATGTCCGGCAACACTTCCGGCGGAATGCCCGGACCGTTGTCCTCCACCGCGATGGCCACCCGGTTGCGGTCGGCGCGCGAGCGTACCGCGACCTTACCGTCCACCGGCGGAACCGCGTTCAGGGCGTTGCGCAGAAGATTCACGAAGACCTGCACCAGGCGGTCGGCATTCCCCATCACCGCGAAATTCGGGTCCACCGCCAAGGTGAACTGCGTGGCTGCCGCCTTGTCGTCGATGCCCACCAGATTCCACGCCTCCTCCACCAGCGGGCGAATCGGAACCCGTTCGGTGCTCTGCCTGCGCACGCGCGAGAAACCCACCAGGCTCTCGCTGATGGTGCGCAGCCGCTGAGTGACCCGCAGCATGCGCGCCAGGCGGTCGCGGGTGTGCGCGTCGGCGGTGATCTCCAGCAGCTTCTCTATCGAGCCCTGCAGCACCGCCAGCGGCGTATTCAGCTCGTGGGCCACGCTGGCGCTGAGGATACCCAGGCTGACCAGCCGGTCCTGGGCTTCCAGTTGTTCGTT
>CAYVPZ010000026.1:10531-15755 GCA_964453955.1 uncultured Solibacteraceae bacterium
TCTTGAGGCGCAGGGCTTCGGCGGTTTCGGTGAGCTGCTGCAGCGCCCGTTCAAGCTGTTCCTCCTGGCGGCGAAGCTCCCCCACGGTGGCGTTGCGCGAACGCATGATCTGGCCGATCTCATCGCCCGGAATGGCCAGCTCGTCGATCAGTTCGCGGGCCCGGTCGTCGCGCTGGCTGGCCTCGTCGGCCTCGAGCATGGCGGTGATCGGGCGGTATACGTACAGGGGCATGATGGCCAGCTCCAGCAGCAGCACGGCGGCCACGTAAACCACCCCCAGAACCGCGAAGAGGTTCATTTTGGCGTGCAGGATCAGGTCCCGGTACACCGCCTGCGACGGGTGTAGCGCGGCGCCCGCCTTCAATTCGCTGGCCTCCGCCTGGTGCACCTCCTGTTCGAAGACCGGGATCAGGGCGAAATACACGGCGAGCGACAGTACCAGAAAGAACAAGTTGTGCAGGATCATCAGCTTGGGTCTGATTCTCAGGTCCCCAAACAGACGCGCAACACCGCGCGAACCGGACGCCGTTGCGCGGGAGGGGGAGCCGGCGGTCATGGGTGGAGTCTGGGTGTATTGTAACCAAAGGGAGTAAGACTCTGCCGTAGTACCGAAGCCTCGCTGTGGTCATTTTTTCGCTCGGCCATGTCGAGTTCTATTGGTACTGTTCCATGCTGACGATAGAGCATTTGAATGCGCTCTCGGCGTGGTATCGGCAGAGGTGTAGGTGTACCCAGCGTCGTTGCCAGTGCTGTGGTCATTGCCGCCGGGCTCCTCCTGCTCAACTGGTGTTCGCATCGGGTGCCCGATCGCGTATATCGCATCGGCGCTGACAATGCGCCACCCTACTACTTCGTCGGAGCGGACGCCGCCATTCGCGGGCTCGCCGTCGATGTGCTCAACGAGGCCGCGCGGCGGCGCGGAATCCGGCTCAGATGGGTAGCGGCCAGCGACCCCCGAAGCGCGCTGGAGAATAAGGATGTCGATCTCTGGCCCCTGGTGGCGCCCACGCCGGAACGGCTGAAGCGCTGGCATTTCACCGAGCCCTGGCTGCAGAATTCCTACACGCTCATGTCTTTGCAGTCGAATGAGCTGGCCACGCCCGCGGACACCGCCAATGCGCGGGTGGCCGTGGCCAGGGTTCCGTCGCGTGCCCGGGAAATGGCGCAGCAATTCCTGCCGCACGCCCGAATCGTGGTGGAGGGCGATTATCCTTCCATGCTGGAGGCCGTATGCGCGGGGAAGGCCGTCGCGGCTTTCGCCGAATCGCGATATCTGGTGGAGATGCTGCTCGATCGGCCGAGGGGCTGCGAGTCGGCCCATTTCGCGCTGCACGTTGTGCCAGGCGCGGTGGTTCGGTCCGGGATTGTGGCGCTCCCGGATGCAGCGGCGGCCGCTGATTCGCTCCGGGCAGGGATCTCGGAACTGGCTCGGGACGGGTGGCTGGGCGATCGCCTGGATCAATGGTCGTCGGTGTCGAGCCTGGAGCTGAAATCGCTGATGCTGCTGCAGTACCACGAGGAGCGCCATCGCTGGTTTTTCTGGACGATCCTGGCGTTATCGGTGGTCACCGCGCTTCTGGGATGGCAAACCCTGCTGGCGCGGAAGGCGCGCGCGCGGGCCGATCTGGCGAATCGGGCCAAGTCCGAGTTCCTGGCGAACATGAGTCACGAGATCCGCACCCCCATGAACGGCATCATCGGGATGACCGAACTGGCGCTGGATACCGCGCTCAACCGCGAGCAGCGGGAGTACCTGATGGACGTCCGCAGTTCGGCGAACGCGCTGCTCCGGGTGATCAACGACATCCTCGATTTTTCGCGGATCGAGGCCCGTAAGCTGGCCATCGAGACGGAGGCGTTCGATCTGCGGGAAGCGGTGTTCGACATCGTGCGCACGTTGTCGGTGCGCGCTGCGAAAAGGAACCTCGAACTGCTTTGCCGGATCGCTCCCAACGTTCCTGAAACGGTGGTGGGCGATTGCGGCCGGCTGCGTCAGGTGCTCATCAACCTGATTGGCAACGCCATCAAGTTCACGGAAAAGGGCGAAGTGGAAACCGAAGTCTCTCTGTGTTCCCTGTTGCCGGGCGGATGCCGGCTGATGTTCTCGGTCCGCGATACGGGAATCGGCATTGCCAGAGACAAGTCCGCGCACATTTTCGAGGCCTTCGGGCAGGCCGAGAGCGCCACCTCGCGGAAATACGGCGGTACGGGCCTCGGCCTGACCATCTCGCATCGCCTGGTGGAGCTGATGGGAGGACGGCTGGAGCTGAAAAGCGAGCTGGGCAAAGGCAGCCGCTTCCATTTTGAGCTGCCCCTGGGCGTGTCGCACCAGGAGGCGGTTGCCCCCGAGGGGCTGGAGCTTGCGCAGTACCGCGGCTCACGCGTGCTGGTGGTGGACGACAATCCGACCAACCGGCAGATTCTCGAGGAGACGCTGGTGAACTGGAAGCTGGATGTCTCCAGCGCGGGATCGGGCGAATCGGCGGCGGAAGCCTGGCAGGCGGCGGGGGAGACGGGCACGCCATTCCGCCTGATCCTGATGGACGCGCACATGCCGGGGATGAATGGCCTGGAAACGTCCGAGCGAATCCGGCTCATGCCCGGCGGCGAGGAGGTGGCCATCCTCATGTTGAGCTCGGCGGATTTTCCAGCCGATCGCGGGCGCTTCGATCACGCGCGCATCGCCGAGCGTCTGCTGAAACCGGTGAGTCAGGCCACGCTGAGGCGGGCGATTCTCGGCGCCCTCAACCAGGACCCGGCGAAAGTGGCAGCTCCCGCGGCGCCCGCCCAGCGAGAGCCGCTGGAGTCCCCCCTCGTCCTGCTGGTGGAAGATAATGCCGTCAATCAGAAGCTGGCCAGGCGGCTGCTGGAGAAATCCGGCGTGGTGGTGGAAACGGCGGTCAATGGCCGTGAAGCGGTGGACCGCTGCTCCGCTGGCGACTATCAGATCGTCTTCATGGATTGCCAGATGCCCGAAATGGACGGCTTCGAGGCCACCGCGCAGATCCGCCGCCTGGAAGGCGCCGCGCGCCATACTCCCATTGTCGCCATGACCGCCTACGCGCTTCCCCAGGACCGGGAACGGTGTCTGAAATCGGGGATGGACGGCTACATCAGCAAGCCAATCAGCGAAGGCGAGCTGCGAAAGATGCTGGACACTTTTCTGCCCGGCCATCCGGACGGCAGCTTCCTGCGCGCCACCCACTCATAGCCGCCGGGAGATTCGGGAGCGATCCCACTACCCGTCCGCGGAACAGGCGAGAATGAATAGGTGGAAATCCTGCAGGCTTACACCCGGCACCTGTCGCTGATTGTGGGTCTCTTCGACGAGTACCGCCAGCAGCATGCGCAGCCGCCCAATCCCGAAGGGGCGCGCGTTTTTCTGGCGGAACGTCTGGAGAGGCGCGATTCCGTCATTTTCTTCGCGAGCGAGGGCTCCGGCAGCTTTCAGCGGGCTCTGGGCTTTACCCAGCTTTATCCCAGTTTCTCGTCCGTGTGGATGAAACGGATCTGGATTCTCAACGACCTTTATGTGCATCCCGATTGCCGCCGGCAGGGCATCGCGAGGGCGCTGCACGACCGGGCCCGCCAGCTCGCCGTGGAGACCAGGGCGCGCGGCCTGGCCTTCTCCACCGCTCGCGAGAACGAGGCGGCGCGTCATTTGTGCGAGACTCTCGGCTACCTGCGCGACGAGAAGCTCCAGCAGTTCTTCCTGCGCGTCGAGGATTGAACGCCACTGAAGAGAGGCACTTTATGAGGATTGGCATCATCGGATCTGGTAACGTCGGGGGCACGCTCGGCACGCGCTGGGCGCAGGCTGGCCACAAAGTCATCTTCGGCTCGCGCGACCCCAGCTCGGACGCCGTGAAGCAGCTGGTTGCCCGGGCGGGCGGGGCCGCGGGCGCGGCAACGCTGGGGGATGCCGCGCAGGCCAGCGACGTGTTACTGCTGTCCACCCCCTGGCCGGCGGCAAAGGCAGTGCTGGAGGGGTTCGGCGATCTCGGCGGCAAGGTTCTCATGGACGCAACGAATCCCCTGCGGCCCCGCCTTGACGGACTGGAGCTGGCCAACACCACCTCGGCCGCCGAGCAAGTGGCCGGGTGGGTGCCCGGGGCAAAGGTGGTGAAAGCCTTCAACACCATCGGTTTCAATATCATGGCCAATCCGTCGTTTGGCGGGGACCGGGCCGTGTTATTCTACTGCGGCGACGATGCCGGCGCCAAACAAACCGTGAAACAGCTTGCCGAAGAGCTTGGCTTCGATGCCGTGGATTCCGGGCCGCTCACCCAGGCGCGCCTGCTGGAACCGTTCGCCCTTTTGTGGATTTCGCTCGCGTTCGGTGGACTCGGCCGCGACATCGCCTTCAAGCTGCTGCGGCGCTGAACAGGTTATTTTCATGTCCATTCCCATATCTCGTAGGGTTCCGTAGTACGGTACAATATCTTGTGGCCGCACCGCTTTACTTTTCGCGGGAATGCGTTTAGGATGATTTCATCCCCCGAGAGAAGTTGTGTCATAGCTTGGCGTCCGCATGAAAGACTGGGACGTCTACACTGAGAAGGGGGAGTGGTCCGTTGCTGAGACTCAAGCGCGTCGAAATCCAGGGCTTCAAGTCGTTCTTTGACAAGACCGAAATGCGCTTCAACGGCACGGGCATCGCCGCCGTTGTCGGGCCGAACGGTTGCGGCAAAAGTAACCTCAGCGATGCCATCAGTTGGGTGCTGGGTGAGCAGTCGGCGCGAATGTTGCGCGGCACCCGCATGGAAGACGTCATTTTCGCGGGCACGCGGGATCGCAAAGCTCTGGGGATGGCCACGGTCACCATGACCCTGGCGGATCCCAGTCTGCACGTGGAGCTTCCCCTCAACGGTCATTCCAACGGACACAGCAACGGGCATTCGAACGGCATCTCCAACGGCCACGCTCCTGCCGAGACCGACGTCGTCCCGCACAAACCGCAGGACATCACCATCACCCGGCGGCTGTTCCGCAGCGGCGAGAGCGAATACCTGATCAACGGCAAGCTGGCCCGGCTGCGCGATATTCAGGAGCTGTTTCTCGGCACCGGTCTGGGGCCGGAAAGCTACGCCATCATCGAACAGGGCCGCATCGGCCAGATTCTCAGCAACAAGCCATCAGACCGCCGCGCGGTGATTGAAGAAGCCGCTGGGATCGGCAAATTCAAGACACGCAAACGGCTGGCCGAAGCGAAGCTGGAAGGGGC
>CAYVPZ010000027.1:0-15715 GCA_964453955.1 uncultured Solibacteraceae bacterium
CCCGTGCCCTTGATGCGCCCGGCCAGCGGCCCGGGCACGCGATAAAACCGTTTGAAAATCTGCGTTAATTCGTCTTTAGGAATCCCCATTCCCTCGTCTTTCACACGTATCGACACAAATTTACCCTCCTTTTCTTCCGTTTCCACCTTCACTTTTACGGTGCTCTCGGAATATTTCACGGCGTTGTCCAGGAGGTTGGAAATCGCGGCGCTCACCTCGTCGGCGTCGCCCATGATGGTGGCCGGAAACGCGCCATCGTACTGCAGCGACGCCGGGGTGCGGTGGTGCAGCGTGCGCGCCCGTTCCACGCACTCCGCGGTCAGGAGATTGAGGTCCACCGGCGACAGATTCAGTTTGCGGTTGGTCTGGCCCATGCGGCCGGTGCGCAGAATCTGCTCGATGGAGGCCAGCAGGCGTCCGCTGTCCTCCAGCATGATGGCGTAGAACTCGCGGCGCTTCGCTTCATCGATGGCGCGCGTCTGCAGCGTTTCCAGATAGAGGCGGATGGAGGCCACCGGAGTTTTCAGCTCGTGAGTGACCGCGTTGATAAAGGCGTTGTGCTGCTCGTTGCGGCGGATTTCGCGCACCAGAAACGTGGTGTTCACAACGATGCCGGCGATGATCATGGCCAGCAAAAGCACGCCCAGAAACAGCAGGATGCCGGTGCGCCAGTCCAGCAGAACCCAGCCGATGTACAGCAGGAGAATGACCGAAATGAGTCCGGCGCCCAGCGCGATGAAAAACGCGATGGACTTCCGCCGCCCGGCGATGACCATGCTTTCAGAATAGCGAAAGGAATAGAGGGAGTAGAAAAACTCCCCGGCGTTCAAGCCGCTTCGCGTTCGGCAACCGCCGAGGTCAGCCTGGCAACGTGGACCGATCGGGCCACTCCCAGCTTCTTCAGGATGCTGATCAGAATCCACGTGGAATCGAACTCGTACCACGCCAGACCGTGCCGCGCCGAAGTGGGATGGGCGTGATGGTTGTTGTGCCATCCCTCGCCAAAGGTCATCAGCGCAACCCACCAGTTGTTCCGCGAATCGTCGCGCGTGGCAAAGCGGCGATAACCCCACATGTGCGAGGCCGAATTCACCAGCCACGTGCAATGGAAACCAACCACAACCCGGAAGCAGACTCCCCACAGCACCAGCGGAAGCCCGCCGATGACCGCCAGGATGACCGTAAGCGCCACGGTGGGCACCCAGTGGTAGTTATTCAACCAGACGTAGAACCGGTGCCGGGCCAGATCGGGGGCGTACCTGGACATCAACCGGGTGTTGTTGTGGTTCACGTCGCCGAATAACAGCCAGCCCATGTGCGACCAGAACGCCCCGTCGCGCGGCGAATGAGGATCGCCGGGCTGGTCGGATTTCTGATGGTGGATGCGATGGGTTGCCACCCAGAAAATGGGACCGCCCTCCAGCGTCAGGGCGCCGCAAACGGCAAAGAAGTATTCCATCCACAGCGGCACGCGGTAGGAGCGGTGCGTGTGCAGGCGATGGTAGCCCATGCTGATGCCCAGGCCGCCGGTGATCCCCCACAGAAGCATGGAAATCGCCAGGTAGCGCCAGCTGAACATGAACAGCGCGGCCACCGCGCCCACGTGAAGCAGCACCATGACGGCGGTGGTAGACCAGTTCATGCCCACGCGGCCAGGCATGGTAATCGGGCTGGATTCGAGGGGAGTCCGAGTCATTGTACATCTGCAGGCTAACAGCGATTCGGGCCGTATTTTGTAAGACTTCTGTAAGGGCTGCGGCGCCTGCGCCAACGCGCGAACGGAGTGTCGAGCGGGAACCCGAAGCCTGTCCGGACGTGGTGGCGCAGGCTATAGCCTGTGGAGCCAGCGCCGCGGGAAATCAGTAGGAATCTACGATATCCCAGGGTAATAATCCTGGACGCAACGCTGTTGTAACGCCGCACGTCTCAATGTACGCTGACACTATGGCGCACGCATTCGCGCCGCGCCGCGGAGGAGTGTTTACGTGAACAAAGGATTCTGTAGGGTAGTGCTGCGCCTTTCCATTGGCATAAGCGCAGCAATCTGTTTTGCGGCCACCGCGCCGGCGATCACTCAGGCAGTGGACGAATCGAAACTGGTTGCACTGCCGGGCAACGTTCGTCCGGAAGCCAGCGCGCAGAACGATCGCGGGCGCGTGGACGACAGTCTGCCGCTCGATCATCTCTTACTGCAGTTGCATCGCTCGCCCGAGCTGGAGGCGGCCGCGCAGGAATTCCTCGACAGCCAGCAGGACCGGCAGTCGCCCAACTACCACAAGTGGATCACCGCGGCCGAGTTCGGGGAGCGATTCGGCGTCTCCCCGCGGGACGTGGAGGTTGTGACGCGCTGGCTGGGCACGCAGGGATTCGCCGTGAATCAGGTGCATCCCAACGGAATGCTGATCGATTTCTCCGGGACCGCGGGCCAGGTGCGCGAGGCATTTCATACCGAGATTCATAATCTGGACGTGGGCGGCACGCGCCATATCGCCAATATGAGCGATCCGCGCATTCCCGCCGCGCTGGCGCCGGTGGTGGAAGGAGTGGTTTCGCTGCACGATTTCATGCCGCACGCTCTGAACAGGCCGCACGCCGGTTACACGTTCACCTCCGGCGGAGACACGTATCAGGCGCTGGTGCCGGGCGATCTGGCGACGATTTACAACTTCAAACAGGCCTACGCGGCGAAGTACACCGGCGCGGGACAGACCATTGTCGTGCTTGAGGATTCGAACGTGTACAGCACGTCGGACTTCACCACGTTCCGGTCGACGTTCGGTCTGGCCGCCGCCTATCCCTCGGGCTCGCTGACCCAGGTGCATCCAACCAGTTCGGGCAACGCCTGTTCCAACCCCGGTACAAACTCGGACGATGTGGAATCGGAGATCGATGTGGAATGGGCCAGCGCGGCTGCTCCCAACGCGGCCATCGAGCTGGCGTCCTGCGCGGACACGGCCACCAACTTCGGCGGGTTTATCGCTTTCCAGAATCTGCTGGCGGGGTCCACTCCGCCGGCTATTGTCAGCATCAGCTATGGCGAGTCGGAGGCACAGAACGGCGCGGCGGGCAACGCATACATCAACAGCTTGTATGAAACGGCGGCGGCCGAAGGCGTCTCGGTGTTCGTATCGGCGGGCGATGAGGGAGCGGCCAGCTCGGACGCCGGTGCCGACTCGGCGACGCACGGAATCACCGTCAGCGCGTACGCTTCCACCCCCTACAATGTGGCCGTGGGCGGGACCGATTTCGCCGACGGCTACGAGGGCGACACCAGCACGTATTGGAGCTCCACCAACGGGACTTACTTCAATTCGGCGCTGTCGTATATTCCCGAGGTCCCCTGGAACTTTTCGTGCGGGAGCCAGTTGATCGCCACCGCGCTCGGCTTTTCGACCACCTATGGGAGCAGCGGTTTGTGCGCCAGCAGCACGGCGTCGGAGGACGGTCTGTTGCAGGTAGTGGCCGGCAGCGGCGGTCCGAGCAACTGCGCGACGGGAGCGCCGGCCCAGTCCGGAATCGCCGGCGGAACCTGCGCGGGCTATTCGAAGCCGTCCTGGCAGAAACTCTACGGCAACCCCGCCGACGGCGTGCGCGACATTCCCGATGTCGCCATGTTCGCCTCGAATGGAGTCTGGGGACATTATTACGTGGTTTGCTATTCGGATCCGGGCCGAAACCGCGGGGGCGCGCCATGCACGGGAGCGCCCAGCGGCTGGGCCGGGTTCGGGGGCACTTCGGTGTCCTCGCCGGTGATGGCCGCCGTGCAGGCCCTGATCAATGAGAGGACCGGGGCCCGGCAGGGTAATCCGAATCCCAACCTGTACGCGCTGGCGCGATCGGAGTACGGAAGCGGCGGCAACGGCTCCTGCAATTCATCGGGAGCCGCGGCCTGTGCGTTTCACGATGTGACGCTGGGCGACATGGACGTGAATTGCAGCGCCGGTTCGGCGGATTGCTACGATCCAGGCGCCAGTACAAGCGGCGGCGGGCACGGCCATCACGGCTTCGGCCACGGCGGCGGAAGCAGCGGCGGGGGCGTGCTGTCGACGTCGACTTCCTCGTATGAGCCGGCGTACGGCACCGCGCCCGGCTGGGACTTCGCCACCGGGATCGGCAGCGTCAACGTATACCTGCTGATCACGAACTGGCCCTAGTGGTCGGACGCCCACCGCGGGCTAGCTCCGACGCAATCGCAGTGCGCCCGGAATCTGGTGTGTCGGCTCACCCGCGTACTCGGCGAAGTGCGTTGAGCCGATATGCGCGATGTAGCCGTCCGGACGAATCAGTATCCGATGCCCTTCGGGCGTGACCATCTCCGTGGCGTGACCGCCGCGTAAATGGTCGAAGAGCCTGCTGCCGTCCTCGAGCCGGGCGTTGGGCATGCGATCGCCGGGATGCAGGCCGCCGCACGTGACGCCCGAGGACAACGGGCTGGTTCGGTAATGCAAGGCAAGCTGGTTGGTGGCATCGCCGCGCCTGATCGATCGCGCCTGATGCAGGCGTTTGCTCAAGCCAAGCACGGCCGCGGCAATCGGGAGCCGTTCGGCCTCGTACGTATCGAGCAGCGAATCGGGTGCGCCGCGGGCGGCGCGCGCGAGCTTCCAGCCCAGGTTCCAGGCATCCTGCACGCCCGTGTTGAGTCCCTGACCTCCCGCCGGGGGATGCACATGCGCCGCGTCTCCTGCCAGGAACACACGCCCGACGCGGTAGCGATCCACCATACGCGCCGACGGCCGGTAGATGGAACTCCACGCCACGCGCGCCACGCGATGGCCGGTGACGTTGCGCACCACGCCCTCGATGCCCGCCGCCGCGGCCTCTGCCTTCGAGGTGAATTGGAACAATGGCGTGTTCGGCAACGGACAAAGCCCGATCGCGCCGCCCTGGACGAAGGGCCAGACGTGCCAGTCGCGCCGATCAAGCCCATCGATCTCCACGTCCGCCACCAGCATGGGCTCCTCGTCCACCACTTCGCCCGCGAACCGGAGGCCAAGCACCTTTCGCACCATGCTGTGCCCGCCATCGCACCCCACCAGAAAATCCGCTCGCACCCTCTCACCAGTCGAGAAAGTGGCGTCCGCTCCCTCCTCGTTCTCTGAGAAGGTAGCCAGCGCCTTGCCGAATTCGACCTCTCCGCCGAGCGCTCGCAGACGGTCGCGCAGGATCGCTTCCGTGCGCGCCTGCGGCACCATCCAGAGGTTCGGATAGGGCACGCTTTCCGTGGGCTGCCGGGAGGAACCGAGCGAGCCCGCCCGCAGCGAGAAGGAGCCGAGGTGCAACCGGAACTTCGGGTAGGGCGCACCCGCGGCGAGAATCGCGTCGATCACCCCGAGTGCGTCGAAGATCTCCAGCGTGCGCGGCTGGATGCCCTTGCCGCGAGACCCCTCGAACGGCGCTTTGGCGGCCTCGATCAGCCGAAACGAGATCCCGCGCCGCGCGAGATCGAGCGCGATGGTCAACCCCGTCGGTCCGGCGCCGGCGATCAATACCGTGGTTTCGTAGACCGTACGAACCAGTATAATAGTACGCTGTACGAATGGCAAAGCAAAAATCACGCCTGAGCCGGGAGAGGATCGCCGCGGCCGCGCTGGCCATTGCCGACAAGGAGGGCTTCCCGGCGGTGTCCATGCGCCGCGTGGCCCAGGAGCTCGAGGTCGGAACGATGAGCCTCTATTACTACGTGAAGACCAAAGACGATCTGCTCGCGGCGATGGACGACGCGCTCATGAGCGAAGCTCTCCTGCCCGCTCTTCCGAAAGGCTGGCGGCGGGCGATGACCCAGATCGCCCGGCGAACCCACGCGATATTCATCCGCCACCCCTGGGCTCTGGTCGCGATGTTGTCGGCGCCCCCGGGGCTCAATGCCATGCGCCACATGGAGCAATGTCTGGAAGCGCTTGCCAAAACGCCGCTCACCGGGAAACAGAAGATCACGCTGCTGGCCACCGTCGACGATTTCGTTTTCGGTCACGCGCTGCGCGAGGCGGCCACCGATGCGAACGTCGATATCGAGTTCGCCGCCGCGCAAATCGCTACTGGCGCCTTCCCCCGGCTCGCCGAGGTGTTCGGCGCCGGCCGCATCGACGCGAACGAAGATCGCTTCGAGCGCGGTCTGCGGGCGCTGCTGGACGCGGCCGATCGGGTCAAGTCAGTCTGATTGAGACGGCAAAGACCGAGCAGCGGCTTTCTTACCCGATTCCCCACTTGAGCAGCGCGTTGCAGGGCCGGGTCAGCGGGTCGTCGTAGTGGTTCGGACTCACCCGCACCGAATACCCCAGGCGCCCGGTCTGATGGGGAACGAACTCGCTGCAGAACACCCACGCCGGACCCTCCTGCGCCACCGCTGGAAGCGTCATCACCTGGGTTTCCTCGAGCGATCCATTCACGCCCACCCGGCCCACCACCGCCTCCACGCGCACGTCGCGCGGGGAAAGGCCGGCCAGATCCAGCACCGCCCGCATGGGGATCGGTTTGCCGGTGAGCACGGAGCTTTCCGGCCCCGGGCCAATGTCCACGAAGGAAACCCGGCTCCACGCTTCCTGCACCTGCTGGTTCCACCGGGCGCGGTCGCGGGCGGGCTCGAAATCGCCGCCGGCGATGGCGGCGAACGCGTCATGGGCAGGCCCGTACAACTGCGACATGTATTCGGAAACCATGCGCTGGCTGTTAAACTGCGGGCTCAGATTCATGAGCGAGGTGCGCATACGCCGCATCCACTCGCCGGGAATGCCTTCCTCGTCGCGGTCGTAGTAGAGCGGGACAATCTCGTTTTCCAGCGTCGAATAGATCGCGCGCGCGTGAATCTCGTCCTGGTCCTCGGAATAGGGCTCGCGCTCGCCGATGGCCCAGCCGCCGGAGACTTCGAAGGCTTCATCGAACCGGCCATCCAGAATGCTGAAGTTCAGCACTCCGTTGATGCCCGCCTTCATGCCGCTGGTTCCGCAGGCCTCCTCGCCGCGCCGGGGATTGTTGAGCCACAGATCCACGCCCTGCACCACCTCGCGCGCCACCTGAATCCCGTAATCCTCCAGGAACACGATGTGCCGCAGCAGATCGGGTTCGCGGGAAAGCTGCACGATCTCGCGGATCAGCATCTTGCCCGGATGATCCTTGGGATGGGCCTTTCCGGCGATGACAATCTGCACCGGCCTCTCCCGGCTGGTGAGGATCTTCTTTAGACGGGTGACGTCGCGGAACAGCAGCGTGGCCCGCTTGTAGGTGGCGAAGCGGCGGGCGAAGCCGATGGTGAACGCGTCGGGATCCAGAACGTCGGCCAGGCGGCGCTGCTCGGCCGCCGGCGCCTTGCGCGCGATGGCGCTGGCGGACACGCGCTCGCGCACGAAGGACAGCAGATTGCGCTTGCGGCGGCGATGCGCGTCCCACAGCTCGCGGGAGGGGATGTCCTGCACCGCGTCCCAGATCTTCGGGTCGTTATAGTGGTCGCGCCAGTCCGGTTGCAGGTATTGGTCGTATATCTGCGCGAGATCGCCGTTCAGCCACGTGGGCAGATGCACGCCATTGGTCACCGAGGTGATGGGAATCTCCCACATGGGCAGCTTCGGCCACAGGCCCTGCCACATGTCCTGGGAAACGTGGCGATGCAGGCTGCTGACGGCATTCCGGTACGCCGAAGCCTGGAACGCCAGGATGGCCATGGAGAAGGGCTCGTGGTGATCCCCCGGGTTGTGCTTCCCCAGGGACAGAATGCGGTCGAAGGGAATGCCGCTGTCCCGGCAGTACTCCTCGAAGTACTCGTACATCAAACCGGCGTCGAACAGGTCGATGCCGGCGGGCACCGAGGTGTGCGTGGTGAACACGTTGTTCAGCCGGGAGGCGTTGAAGGCCTCTTCGAAGTTCAGCCCCTGCCGCGCGATCAGCAGGCGGATTCTCTCCAGCGCGAGGAATGCCGAGTGCCCCTCGTTCATATGGAACACGGTGGGGCTCAGCCCCAGGTGCTCGAGCGCGCGCAGGCCGCCAATGGCCAGCACGATTTCCTGGCGGATGCGGGTGTGAATATCGCCGCCGTAAAGCTGGTCGGTGATGTCGCGATGGTCCGGGAGGGTGTTCTCGGGAATGTTGGTATCCAGCAGGTAGAGCTTCACCTGCCCCACGTTCATCGCCCAAACCTTGATGTGCACCACGCCGGTGGGCAGTTTCACGTCCACCAGCAGGTCCCCGCCCTGCTCGTTTTTCAACGGGCGCACCGGCAACGTGTAAAAGTCGTTCACCGGATTGCGCTCCTGTTGCCAGCCGTCTGGGTTCAGGGACTGCTGCAGGTAGCCTTTCTGATAGAGCAGACCGACGCCGGTCAGCGGGATCTTCTCGTCGCTGGCGGCTTTCAGATGGTCTCCCGAGAGCAGGCCCAGACCGCCCGAGTAAATGGGCATGCAGTCCACCAGGCCGTACTCCATGGAGAAGTACGCGATCAACCGCGCGCGATCCTCCGGTTCCCGGTCGTGCAGGTAGGTGTCCAGCTTGTCGCAGGCGCGGCGGTACAGGGCGATGAAGCGCGGATCGGCCGCCGCGCGCTCCAGCGTTGCCTGGGGCAGGCGGCCTAGCATGAGCACCGGGTTGTTCCCGCAGCTTTTCCAGACCACCGGGTCCAGCCTGCGAAATACCGAACGGACGGAAAAATCCCAGCTCCAGAACAGGTTGTACGCCAGTTCCGTTAGGCGGCTAAGCGCGGGAGGCAGCGCGGCGCGCACCAGAAACTCTTTGAGGGGCTGTATCTGAAAGGCCATTGAGCCAGCGGTTATTTCTACCATAGCAGGGCGCCGGTGCGCCAGCCCATTCCCTCGCTCCTTTTTGCGTCGTGCTTTGCTACCCTGTAATGACGCTCGGAGACGCTCCGGGCACTCCACGGGGAGGCCTATGTCGACCACGACAGCCATCTGTCGCACTCCTCTCGCTGCCGAGCTGGCCGCAGCCCGGTCGAGAACCGACCTGCTGTTTCGCATCCTCAGCCGCGAAGCGCTGTACGCCCGGCCCATCGGCGAGCGCCATCGCATGATCTTCTACGTGGGCCATCTGGAAGCCTTCGACTGGAACATGGTCTGCCGCCGCGGGCTGGGCCGCGCGTCCTTTCACCCGGAATTCGACAAGCTGTTCGAATTCGGGATCGATCCCGCGGAGGGAAATCTGCCAACCGACACCGAGTCGGACTGGCCTTCGGTGGACGAAGTGGGAAGGTATAACCGGCGGGTGCGGGCGGAAATGGACACGGCCATCGAACAGGCGCCGGAGCAAATCGTCCGCGTGGCCATCGAGCACCGCTGGATGCACGCGGAAACGCTGGCCTACCTGCTGCACAATCTTCCCTACGACCAGAAAACATCGCCGGCGCCAGCAAGGACATGGAGCGGCAGCTCCGTTGAACCGGTCATGATCGAGATCCCCGCGGGCGAAGCGACGCTGGGCCAGCGGCCCGGGGAATTTGGCTGGGATAACGAGTTCGACCAGCACGTCGTCCGTGTGCCTGCCTTCGCCATCGGCAAGTATAAGGTCACCAACGCGGACTACCTGCGCTTCGTGGAAGCCGGTGCGAAGCCGCCGTTCTTCTGGACCCGCCCGGACGGCGCGTGGTTCTATCGGGGCATGTTTCAGCTCTTCCCGCTGCCCGCGGACTGGCCGGTCTATGTGACCCAGGAGGAGGCCGAAGCCTACGCGCGCTGGCGTGGGGCGGCGCTGATGACCGAGGCGGAGTTCCATCGCGCGGCCTGCGGGACGCCCGAGGGCGCCGAGCGCCCGTATCCCTGGGGCCACGAAGGGCCGTCCGCCGAACGCGGCAACTTCGACTTCGCCCACTGGGACCCGGTTCCGGTGACCGCCAACCCGCTCGGGGACAGCGCCTGGGGCGTCTCGCAACTGGTGGGCAACGGCTGGGAATGGACCGCCACCCCGTTCGCGCCCTTCCCCGGGTTTCGCGCGTTCGACTTCTATCCGCGATATTCGGCGGCGTTCTTCGACGACGATCACTTCGTGATGAAGGGCGGCTCCGCGCAAACCGCGCGATCCCTGCTGCGGCGCTCGTTCCGCAACTGGTTCCGGCGGCGCTATCCCTATGCCTACGGGACTTTCCGGCTGGTGCAAAGATGACCGCGCCCGCGCTGGCTCACGAGTTCGCCATCGACGTTCGCGCCGGCCTCATCGAGCGCGAGCAGAAGGCGCTGCCGCCGAAGTATTTCTATGACGAGATGGGCAGCGCGTTGTTTGAAGCGATCACGCAGTTGCCCGAATACGGCCTGACCCGGGCGGATGAGCGCGTGGTCCGCCGTTGCGCGCCGGAGCTGCCGGCGCGGTTCGGCGACGAGGTGGTGGTGGCGGAGCTGGGCAGCGGCAGCGGCCGCAAGACGCGCTGCATTCTGGAAGCGTTCCGCCTGCGCCGGCCGGCGCTGGACTATTACGCCATCGACGTTTCCCGCAGCGCGCTGGAAACCTGCCGCAGCGAACTGGCGCCGCTGGCCCGCGTGTGGCCGCTCGAATGCACCTACCTGCAGGGCGTCAGCCACCTCGCCGCCCGCCGCCAGCCGCGCCAGAATCTGCTGCTGCTATTTCTGGGGAGCACCATCGGCAACTTCGAGAAGGCCGAGGCGCTGCGCTTTCTGGCGGACGTGCGCGCACATCTCCAGCCCGGCGACGGCCTGCTGCTGGGAGCCGATCTGGTGAAACCGCCGGTCATGTCGCTGCTGGCCTACGACGACGCCCTGGGCATCACCGCGGCGTTCAACCTGAACCTGCTGGTGCGCATGAACCGCGAGCTGGGCGCCTGCTTCGATCCGCGCGGCTTCCGCCATCTGGCCGTCTGGAACCACCGCGAGAGCGCCATTGAGATGCACCTGTGCTCGCTGACGAAGCAGCAGGTGGCCATTCCGGGGTCCGGCTGCGTGGCCGTGTTTCGCGAGGGCGAGACCATCTGGACCGAGTCGTCGCACAAATACACCGTGGAGGGCCTGCGCGAGATGGCCGGCGCGGCCGGCTTCACCGTGAACGGGGAATGGACGGACGCGCAGTGGCCGTTTGTCGAGACCCTGTGGCTGGCGCAATGAGTGTGCCGGCGGTCATCGAATTCGATGGCGCCAGTTACAGCCTGAACGGCACGGCCATCCTGCGCGAGGTTTGTCTGCGCGCCGAGCCCGGCGAAACCGTGGTCCTGCTGGGGCCGAGCGGGGCCGGCAAAAGCACGGCGCTGCGCATGGTCAACGGCCTTCTCCGCCCGTCGGCCGGGCGCGTTCTGGTGAATGGGGCGCCCACCACCGCGCAGGACCCCGTGCGGCTGAAGCGCGCCTGCGGCTACGTGATTCAGGAAATCGGGCTCTTTCCGCACATGACCGTGGAGCGGAACGTCGGGCTGTTGCCGCGTCTGGAGGGATGGCCGCCGGCGCGCATCGCCGCGCGAACCGACGAGTTGCTTGAGCAGGTGGGCCTCCACCCGGCCGAGTACCGGCAGCGCTATCCACGCCATTTGTCCGGCGGGCAGCGGCAGCGTGTGGCCATCGCCCGGGCGCTGGCGGCCGATCCGGCCATCCTGCTTTTCGACGAGCCATTCGGCGCGCTCGACCCCATCACCCGCGGCGAGATGCAGCGCCAGTTTCTCGAACTCCGCCGCACCGTGCACAAAACGGCTTTGTTTGTGACCCACGACGTGCGCGAGGCGCTGCGGCTCGCTTCGCGCATCGCCCTGTTCGACTCCGGCCGCGTGTTGCTGGTCACCACGCCCGCCGAGTTTAGGCGCAGCACCATCCCGGAGGCGCGCGGACTGCTCGCCGCCGCCGGGGAGGACTAATGATGCGTGCCGACCTTGCCCGGCAGATGGTCGCGCTCACGTGGGAACACCTGCTGCTGGTTCTGGTGTCGGTGACGGTAGCGGTGGTCATGGCCATTCCCGCGGGCATCTGGATCGCCCACAGCAGCCGCATGCGCCCGTGGCTGACGGGATTCGCCAACATCGTACAAACGGTGCCCAGTCTGGCGCTATTCGGTTTTCTGATCCCCATTCCGCTGATCGGCGGCATCGGCGCGCGCACGGCGATGGTGGCGCTGGTGCTCTACGCCCTGCTGCCGGTGCTGCGCGGCACGCTGGCCGGCATCCTGAGCGTCGACGCCGCGGTGCGCGAGTCCGCCGTGGCCATGGGCATGAGCCCGTGGCAGCTTCTGACCATGGTGGAAATGCCGCTGGCGGCCCGAAACATTCTGGCCGGGGTTCGTGTGGCCACCGTCAGCACCATCGGCACGGCCACCATCGCGGCGGCCATCGGCGCGGGCGGTCTGGGGGTGTTCATTTTTCAGGGCATCGCCTCGGTGGACAGCACCCAGATCCTGGCCGGCGCGGTTCCGGCGGCGCTGCTGGCGCTGGCCGCCGACGGCCTGCTGGGCCTGGCCGAGAGAAAAATCGTAACCTGGTGACACGTCAGGACACCCTCGAAAACACTGGTCCGGCGATTCCGGCTTGGCAAACCGGGACACGCGGCGACAGCCGCTTCCATCGGAGCCCGCACGAACACGGCGATGGCGTCGCGCGTCCATCCGCCGCGCGTTGGACATGGCCGTTTCGGCCACCGAACCGGATGAAGACGGCTGGGGGGCCTGCAGCCGATTTTCAATCGGCCCTCGGGGCGGGTTGGAAACCCGCGGCAGGATGCAATCCTGCCCCACGGGGGAAACTTTTTATATCCGGCCGAGTCCAAAAGGGGGCATAATTGATCCAATTGCGCCTGGAGGCGCCCAATGCAACTCCGAACGCTGGTCTCCGCCGCGGCAATATCCGCTATTGGCGTGGTGGCGTACGCTCAGATACTGCCCACCACCGAGATGACCGGCTCGCAGGAGCGGGTCACCTGGTTCTCGGGCGCTGTTACGCTGGAGGACGGCTCAGCGCCTCCCGACGCCGTTCTGCTCCAGCGAGTGTGCAAGGGCCTCGCCCGCGATCAGGGCTGGGCCGACACCAAGGGGCATTTCTCATTCAAGGTTGGCAGGGACGACAAGGGTGAGTCGGGAGACGCCGCCGAGGCCTCCCCGCAACCCGCCGATCTGGACAAGGCTTTCGGGGTCACCATGGCGATGTCGCACCCCATCACCAGCGCGTTGCGGGACTGTGAACTGCAGGCGGTGCTGGCGGGCTACCGGGCCGATCGCGTCAGCCTCAGCGTGGCCGCCGTCGGAAGCGTGAACCTCGGAACCATGGTGCTGCACCCAATCTCCAGGGTCAGCGTTCTCACGGTCAGCGCAACCACGCTGCTGGCGCCCGTGAACGCCAGGAAGTCCTACGATAAGGGCCTCGAAGCAGTTCGCGCGAAGAAATGGGATGCCGCGGCGGCCAACTTCGGGAAAGCGGTTCAGCTTTACCCGAAGTTCGCGGTTGCGTGGTATCAACTGGGCGAGACCCGTCTGGCCCGTAGTGACCTCCCGGGCGCCCTGCAGGCGTGGCGCGAGTCGGCAAAGGCCGATCCGAAATACGTGAAGCCCTGGGAGAAGCTGACCGCCTTCGCCGACCAGAGGCAGGACTGGGCCGAATCGGAAAAGGATTCCGACGCCTGGCTGCAGCTTGATTCCGAGGACTTCCCCGGGGCGTGGCTTTTTAACGCCATCGCCAAGGCGCAGATGGGCAAGCTGGACCAGGCGGAGCAGTCCGCGCGCGAAGGATTGAAGGTGGATAAAGATCAGAGGATTCCCCGGCTGAGCTATGTCCTCGGCCTCATCCTGCTCCAGAAACATCATTACACCGAATCAGCCGACTGCTTCCGGAACTATTTGAAGCTGGCTCCCAACGCCCGCGATGCCGATGCGGTTCGCCAGCAGCTCGCCGAGTTCGACAAGATGGCCGCCGCCGGACAGGGTCACAAGCCGTGATCGACCCCGCGTGGCGAGTGCACGTGGCCCATCCCGCGCTCCTGTTCGTGCTGGCCTGGCCGGGGCTGTTCGCTCAGACCATGTCTCCGGGGTCGACCTCGGGTACCGCCGGCGGCATATCAAGTATGTCGCAGCCTGCTTTTGTCTCGGGAAACGTTCAACTCGACGACGGCACGCCGCCGCCGGACGGGGTGGTGATTCAGCGCATTTGCGCCACTATGACCCGCGACGAAGCCTGGACCGATCGCAAGGGACACTTCGGTTTTCGGGTGGGCGGTGGCCAGACCTTAATGGCCGACGCCAGCCTGGATTCGAGTGGCAACACCCGTTCGGGCCGGACGGATTACCAGTTGCAGGCCGGGAGCGTGCCCACCAGCGAGCTGGTGTCGGCCGGTTCCTTGGTGGGCTGCGATCTGCGCGCCCAGATGCCCGGTTACCGGTCGGATGTTATCCACCTCGACCGCGTTGGTCTCCTGCAAACAGGGGAGGTCGGCACCATCGTTCTGCATCGTCTGGGCAACGTGCAGGGCCTCACCGTGAGCGCCACCACCATTGCCGCGCCCAAAGAGTCCGTGAAGGCCTACCAGCAGGGCCTCAAGGAAGCTGAGAAACAGCACTTCGACAAGGCGCGCGCCGCGTTCGAGAAAGCCGTGCAGGGATATCCGAACTACGCTATCGCCTGGGTCGGGCTGGGGCTGGCTAGTGAGCGCTTGAACGACCGGGCCGCCGCGATCCGGGACTATACGGAGGCATCGCGCGCGGACGCGAAGCTTCTGAAGCCGTACGAGCGGCTGACCGTGCTCGCCGACCAGAGCGAGCGCTGGGACGATTCCGCGAAGTACTCGGCCGAATGGATCCGCCTCGATCCGGTTGATTTCCCGAACGCGTATCTCCTCAATGCGGTGGCCAATGTGCGGCTGAACAAGCTGGATCAGGCCGAACGCAGCGCTCGCGAAGGCTTGCGCCTGGACAAGGAAGGCCGATTCCCCCGAATTCGATTTGTGCTTGGCTACATTCTTGCCGCCAGGAATGAACTCGTTGAGGCGGTGGCGAACTTCCACACCTACCTGCTCATGGATCCCAACGGCAGCGAAGCCCGGGTGCTGCGCCAGCAGCTCCCCGGCCTCGAGCAAGCTGCCGCGGCCGCGCCCAAACCGTAAGCAAACACAAGGGAAACGCGCGTGTCAGAGGTACCAGGTACGTCCAAACTCAAAGTACCGTTGTACCGGGAGGGAGCGGAGCCACAGACTGAGTCGGGGAGACCCGACCCATGGACCGCTCCGATCTGGAACAATGGAAACCGAAAGAGGTGGCACGCCTGCTCGCGCTTGTCGAGGCCGAGCGGCGATACTACCAGGAGATCGTGGCCGGGCTGCCCGTGGGCCTGCTGGTTCTTTCCTCAGACCTCTCCGTCATTTCGGCGAACATGGCCATCCGCCGCATTTTCCACCTGCGCAGCGGCGACGCGTTGCGCGGCCGGCTGGATGTCCTGCTGCCCGGCGATGTGCTCGATAAGGTACGCGAAGCGTTCTCCAGTGGCGCTCCGCAGGGCAACATCACCACCTCCATCCGCCCGGAACACGGCGGTGGCGCCTTGCGCGTCACCATTCAGCCGATTCGAAGCTGGGACTACACCGAAGAGCAGGAAGCGCTGCTGACCATTGTCGAGGAGTCCGCCGCGAGCGCGCCGCCCGTGGAATCCAAAGCCGAGCCCGAGGCCGAGCCTGCAGCCGAGCCGGTCGCGGAAGCAGAGCCGGCAGCCGAGGCCGAGGCCCCCGTCGAAGCCACGCCTGCCGCCGAGGCCGAGCCCATCGCCGAAGCTGCTGTGATTCCGGAACCCGAACCGCCCTCGGAAAGCGCGATCGCCGAG
>CAYVPZ010000028.1:0-15703 GCA_964453955.1 uncultured Solibacteraceae bacterium
GCGAATTCCCCGATCTCCACCGCCCGCTCCAGCGTGGATTGCAGTTGCTGCGCGTTGCTCAGCTTGAAGCCCAGTTGCGCTTTGCGCAGCTCCCAATCGGCCACCGGCTCGGTTTTCATGCGGTCGATCTCGGCCAGCAGCGCGGCTTCGACGTCCTTCACGTTCTTCCCGGGCCGCACCATCGCGCGCACTCCAAACAGCGAGGACCCGCGATGGTCGTCCTCGTAAGCGGACACGCTGACCGCCAGCTCCTTCCCCTTCACCAGCGTCTGATAGAGCCGCGAAGACTGTCCCCTGCCCAGGATTTCCGCCAGCACGCTGAGCGCATCATCGTCGGGAGTGTCGCCGGGCACGTTGCGGTACCCCATGTCGATGCGCTCGAGTTGCGCGAAGGCGTCCTCCAGCGTGGCGCGTTTCTCGCCGGTGGGCGGGCCTTCGGACAAATCGGGAATGGGCGGCGCCGGCTGCGCGGGAATATCGCCAAAGTATTTCTTCACCTTCGCCAGCGCGACACTGGCGTCGACATCGCCCACCAGCACCAGCACGGCGTTATTGGGCGCATAGTAGGTGCGGAAGAAATCCTGCACGTCGGTAACGGTGGCCGCGTTGAGGTCGTCCATGGAGCCGATCACCGAATGCGCGTTGGCGAAGTTCCCGTAGGCCAGCTCGTTCAGCGTGTCCTCCACCTGGCCGTAGGGCGCGTTATCCTCGCCAATCCGCTTCTCCTCCTGAACCACGTTGCGCTGGTTCACCAGGTTCGATTCGTTCACCTTGAGCGAGCGCATGCGGTCGGCTTCCAGATACAGGCCGAGGTCGAGCTGGTTGGAGGGGAACGCCTCGAAGAAATCGGTGCGGTCCTGATTGGTGGTGCCGTTCATGTTGCCGCCGTTGTTGAGCACCAGGATGAAGTGCTCGCCCTTGCCCACGTTCTGGCTGCCCTGGAACATCATGTGTTCGAACAGGTGCGCGAAACCGGTGCGCCCCTTGCGCTCGTCGCGAGAGCCGACGTTGTAGGTGACGCTGATGGCTAAGGTGGGGGCGGAGTGGTCCTCGGAGATAATCACACGCAGGCCATTGGCGAGCTTGAATTGTTGGATGGGGATGTGGAGGCGGCCGGTCTGGGCGCCAGCCAGCATCACGGCAGTGCACAACAGGGCAAAGGTTTTCATAGCACGACGATCCAGTTTACTATGGCCAGAGTGGTTGTTCGGCCAATTCGGCCACCCTCGGCCGCTAAAGAATGGTGGCACAAGCTTCAGCCTGTGGCGAAAGTGGACGCGCCAGCCCACCTTTCGAATCAATCCCTTGCGCCACGTAACGAACATGTTCCAAACGCCCGCCACAACGGTTTGGAACTGGACAGGAATCCGCGGACGGCACAGGATTGCGTGTACAGCGCTCAGGGGACTACGGTCGGTGGTCCGGCGGGCCAGGTTACTCCCGCACGGGCATGTTTTGCGTCGGCCGGCACGGCGACGCACCGGCAGGACAGGGCGCTCCTAACCGAAAGCATTCGAAATGAAAGGAGCTTTGATGCAACTAAAGCGCTACTCGACAATCTGGGTTCTTGCGCTGTTTCTGCTCGCGGCCCTCGTCACGGCGATCCCGCTCGGAGCACAGAACACCGCCGCGATAACCGGCATTATCAATGACACCTCCGGCGCCGTGATCGCCAACGCCACGGTCACCGCGAAGGATCTGGATCGCGGTGTCATATTCTCCACCATCTCCGACAGCGTCGGCGTCTACAGCCTGCCCCAGCTTCCCGTGGGCCGTTACGAAATCAAGGTGCAGGTCGCCGGCTTCGACACCGCCGTTAATTCGGGCGTGGAGCTGGAGGTCGGCCAGGTGGCCAAACTCGACTTTCAGTTGAAGGTCGGCAACGTCAGCCAGACGGTGGAAGTCACTGGCGCGGCGCCAATTCTGCAAAGCGAGACCAGCGCGCTGGGCACGGTGATGCAATCGGACGCCATCACCATGCTGCCTCTGGAGACCCGGAACTATAACCAACTGACTCTGCTTGGGCCGGGCGCCATCACCACCAGCCCGGCCGCCTTCAACACCGGCCAGTCGTCGTTCAATTCCGGCCGGCCCTACATCAACGGCAACCGCGAACAGGCCAATTACTACCTGCTGGACGGCATGGAGAACACCGAGTTCGTCGACAACAACGTTGCTTACGCCCCTAACCCGGATGCCATCGAGGAGTTCAACCTGGTCACCAACAATCCACCGGCCGAGTACGGCCAGTTTATGGGCGGCGTGATCAGCGTGGTCACGAAATCCGGAACCAACGGGTATCACGGCGATGCCTTTGAATTCTTTCGCAACGACGCCATGAACGCCAACGAGTGGTCGCGGAACTTCAGCCTGGATCCCGGCGTCAGCGGCAGCCCGCAGCCGCTTCGCTGGAACGACTTTGGCGGCACCTTCGGCGGCCCCATCAAGAAGAACAGGCTCTTCTTCTTCGTCGACTACACGGGATCTCGTTTCGATCACCCCGATACCACCACGCCAGTCACCACCTTTACCGCCGCCGAAATGACCGGCAACCTCACCGATCTGGGCGTCACCCTGCACTACCCCGGCACCACCGTCAACATGCCGTCGAACCTCAACGACGCGGCCATCTGCGGCGCAGGTCAGACCATGGGCGTGAACCCCTGCATCACCGGCCTGAGCAAGACCGCTCTGGCCATCATGAAAGTATTGCCCCAACCCGGCGCGGCTGGTCTGGTGAACAACGCGCTAAACACCGAGCACGACTTCATCAACGACGACCAGGGCGACGCCAAGCTCGACTGGGTGCCCACCGATAACGACCACGTCTCGGTGCGCTACTCGCAGCAGAACGAGGTGCAGAATTTCATCAACAGCCAGCCGGTGCTCTATAGCAGCAGTGGCGGCAACAATCTGCCCCTGTGGAGCGGCGTCATTAACTACACGCACACGTTCACACCGACATTACTGAACGAATTCCGCATTGGCGTGAATTACTTCCCCGCCGAAGGAAATGTCCAGGCCCCGGGTTCGACGAATTACGGCTCCTTGGTTGCTGGTGAGCCTACCGCTTTCCTGCCGGCCCTCACCTTCTCCGGGTCGCCCATTGGCGGTCTGGGCACCACCGACTCGCCGGAAATCTTTCATCAGACGGCCATCCAGGTCGAAGATTCGGCCAGTCTCACTCGCGGCGCGCACACCATGAAATTTGGCGTCCAGTTCATCCGTTACCGTAACGACTATGTTCCCTCCACCAGCAACGACGGCGCGGCGGGAAACATAGAATTCAATGGCACCTACACGGGTAATTCGGAAGCCGACTTCCTGCTCGGGCTGCCTTCTTACATGGGCTACGGCCTCGGTTACTCCGGCACCGTCGGCCAGCGCAACGACGCCATTGGCGCTTACTTCCAGGACGACTGGAAGATCACACCCAAGCTGACCCTGAACCTTGGTCTCCGCTGGCAGCTCTTCACGCCGATTTACGAAGTCGACAACCGCATGACCAACTTCCAGGAGTACACCGGTAAGATCGAGCTCGCCGGACAGGGCGGGGCAAGCGCCGCCATGTACAACCAGTACAACGGCATTGCCAACTTCCTGCCGCGCCTGGGCCTGGCCTGGAACCCCCTCCGCAACACGGTGGTTCGCGCCGCTCTCAGCCGCACCAGTTTTCAGGAGGGCACCGGCGAGTACAACCGGCTGGCCACCAATGCTCCCTGGAACGTGGATCTGGCGGAACAGTGGAGCGGCACCAATGGTATCCCCGCCAACCAGGTCACTCTCGACCAGGGCCTCGCGGGCCTCGGCGCCAGCGGAGTCTGTTCCACGGCGAACGTGCTCTCCGCTCCCGCCGCCTGCTTCTCGGGCGTGCGGATTCACATGACCGACCCGAACTATCGCCCGGCCGTCTCCACCCAGTGGAACTTCTCCATTCAACAGCAATTGGGGAACGCAACCACTTTCCAGGCAGCCTATGTCGGACAGCACAACGACCATCTGGCCTCGATTATCTTCGCCGGCCAGGGAGTCCTCGAGCCCAACGGCAGCGTCGCTCCCAGTCCCTATCTCGCCGGGAATCCAACCCTGGTCGCCGATGGGCTTGGCCAGGTCCGGCTGAACGCCACCTGGGGTGTCGCCAACTACGAAGCCTTGCAGCTCACGGCCCAGCATCGGCTCGCCAGGGGTCTGGCGGTTCAGGCGAACTATACGTTTTCCAAGTGCCTGACGAATAACTTCGGCTATTACGGCCGCTACGGAGACGCAACGGCCAGCCAGGCAAGCGCCGACATCGCCTTCCAGCAGAACGCGTATAACGTGAATGCCGACTACGGCCTTTGCGACCACGACGTGACCAACGTCTTCAACGGCTACGTGACCTACCAATTGCCGTACGGTCAGGGCCGCCAGTTCGGCGCCAGTGCCAGCCCCATTCTGAACGCGGTTCTGGGCGGCTGGAACGTCAACGCCGTTTATACATTCCATGGCGGCTTCCCCATCTCCATGCTGGATTGGGCCGGCGACCCGGGTACCGGATCGGCGCAGCCGCGTCCGAACTGCAACGGACCGTCCATCGCCACTCCCTATACCGAGAACCCCGCCTCCAATGGCGGCGGCTATGTCTGGTTCAGCACGGCCAACATGTCGAATCCGCCCCCGGGCCAGTTCGGCAATTGCGCCGTCAGCACGGAAAGAGGTCCGGGCTTGAAGACGGTGGATATGAGCGTCGACAAGAACTTCACGATTAAGGAAGGCCAATACCTGCAGTTCCGGGCGGAGGCCATCAATGTGTTCAATACCCCGATTCTTTACGCCAATGGCTACTCTGTCGACGTGTATGGCGGCTCGCAAGCCGGAGTCGTCAATACGTCGCTTGGCGCGCGTAACATGCAACTTGCTTTGAAGTTCGTGTTCTAGATCCGTGTTTCACGGGCGCGGCTCGGTATCCCAGAGGTGCCGAGCCGCGCATTTGTGCAAGCGATTAATCCCCGCGAGGCCATCACCGCCATGTCGCTCATGTTGGATGAAATCCGCCAGCAGCCGGCCGCGCTTGAACACGCGCTCAACACCGAAGTGCAACGTTTCCGCGATCTGCAGAAGCACTTCGAGCAGCACCGGCCGCGGTTCATCGTTCTGGCCGCGCGCGGAACCTCCGACAACGCCGCGCAGTTCGGCCGGTATCTGATCGAGATCACCACGGCCATCCCGGTGTCTCTGTCGGCGCCCTCGGTTTTCACGCTCTACTGCGGACAACTCGACTTCCGCGAAGTGCTCTTCATCGGCATTTCGCAGTCGGGCGAATCGACCGACGTCAACATCGCCGTGGAAGAGGCCCGGCGATGCGGCGCCACCACCATGGGCATCACCAACGTGATTGGGAGTCCGCTGTCGCAATCGGCCGATCACGTCATCCTGCTGCACGCCGGCGACGAGACCAGCGTGGCGGCCACCAAGACCTGGACGTCGCAACTCCTGATGATGTACCTGCTCGCCTGGAGTCTGGGCGCTCCGCTGTCGCTCGACGACATCAGCCGCATCCCCACCTGGGCGCAGGCCGCGCTCGACTGCGAACCGGACATCGCCGAACGCGCGCGCTCATACACGTTTGCCGAGAAGGCCATCGTGGTGGGCCGCGGATTCAATTATTGCAACGCCCTCGAGTTCGCCCTCAAACTGATGGAGGCCTGCTACATCGTCACCGGCAGCTTCTCCTCCGCCGACTTTCTGCACGGTCCCGTCGCCATCACCGAGCGAGGCATCCCCGCGTTCGCATTCGCGCCGCCCGGACCCACCTGGAAGGGCATGCACGAAGTGGTGGAGAAACTCCGCGGGGCGCAGGCGTGCCCCATGCTCATCACCGACGAGCGCAATCGCGAGGCCGCCGGCCAGGGCGAGAACGTCATCCTTCTCCCCGACCCCATGTTCGGCGGAAGCCGCCTGCCTGCCGATGTATTCACGCCCATTCCCTACGCCCTGCCCGCGCAGTTGCTGGCCGCGCACCTGGCCGACATCAAAGGCCTGAATCCCGATCGCCCGCGCATGCTCTCGAAGGTGACCCAGACGTTGTGACAGACGCGCGACCCAGACCGGGACACGCGGCGCCAGCCGCGTTCTTGCGGTGCCCGGCGCCGCCCACCACGCCCTGCCAGTCGGTTACCATCGCTGCAAGGCGAAATCCATGCGACTGACCTTCACGGACTGGGCCGTTGTCGGGCTGTACTTCCTCTTCAACATCGCCATCGGCCTTTACTACCGCGCGCGCGCTGGCAAAAACCTCTCCGAGTTCTTCCTCTCCGGCAGAAACGTTCCCTGGTGGCTGGCCGGCACCTCCATGGTGGCCACCACGTTTGGCGCGGACACGCCGCTGGCCGTCACCGGCATGGTGGCGGTGGGCGGCATCGCCGGCAACTGGCTGTGGTGGAACATGGTGGCCAGCGGCATGATGACCGTGTTCTTCTACGCGCGCCTGTGGCGCCGCTCCGGCGTCATGACCGACATCGAGTTCGCCGAGATCCGCTACAGCGGCAAGGCCGCGGCTTTCCTGCGCGGCTTTCGCGCGCTCTATCTGGGCATCCCCATCAACTGCATCATCCTCGGCTGGGTCAACCTGGCCATGGTGAAGATCCTGATGCTGGTGCTGGGCGTCGGCAAGTTGCAGGCGCTGCTGCTGGTCATCGGGATCATCGTGCTCACCTCGCTCATCTCCACGCTCTCCGGTCTCTGGGGCGTGCTGGTGACGGATCTGTTCCAGTTCGTGGTGAAGATGGGCATGATCATCGTGCTGGCCATCTTCGCGGTCGAAGCCGTGGGCGGCATGGGCGCGCTCAAAGCGAAGCTTGCGCTGGTGGACCACGCTCGCGCGCTGGCCGGCGGACACGGCTCCGTGCTCTCCTTTATCCCCGATACCGATTCCACCTGGATGCCGCTCATCACCTTTCTGGTGTACATCGGCATGAGCTGGTGGGCCACCTGGTATCCGGGCGCCGAACCCGGCGGCGGCGGCTACGTGGCCCAGCGCATGTTCTCGGCGAAAGACGAGCGCAACTCGCTGCTGGCCACGCTCTGGTTCAACATCGCCCACTACGGCCTGCGGCCCTGGCCGTGGATACTGGTCGCGCTGGCGTCGCTCGTGCTGTTCCCCGGCCTCAAAGACCCCGAGACCGGCTACGTGCGCGTCATGATCCAGTGCCTTCCCGCGTCGTTGCGCGGCCTCATGGTTGCGGCGTTCATGGCCGCGTTCATGTCCACCATCGCCACGCAGTTGAACTGGGGCGCCAGTTACCTGGTAAACGATTTCTATAAGCGCTTCATTCGCCCGGATGGGTCCGACAAGCATTACGTGCGCATCTCGCAGCTTGCCACCGTGCTGCTCACCGTCGTCTCGGCCGTCATCACGTTTTATCTCGATTCCATCGCGGGTATGTGGAAGCTTCTGCTGGCCACCGGAGCCGGCACCGGACTCGTTCTCCTGCTGCGCTGGTACTGGTGGCGCATCAACGCCTGGAGCGAGATCTCCTCGATGATCGCCGCTCTGGCTGTTTCCGTTTCCCTGCAGACGGTGTGGCATCTGGACAACGCCCGCCCGCGCGACTTCGCCTGGCTGATGATTATCACGGTGAGTATCACCACGGTGGTCTGGGTCGCGGTGACATTTCTTACCGGGCCCGAACCGAAGGAGACCCTGATCGCCTTCTATCGGCGCACCCGGCCCTCGCTGACCGGATGGAGGCCCATCGCGAAGCTGGCGCCGGACGTGCACCCCTCCCAGGACGGCTGGCGAAACTTGTCGGACTGGATCGCCGGCCTCGTGCTCATTTATGGGTTCCTGTTTGGCGTGGGCAAGCTGGTGCTGATGCAATACGCGGCGGGTGCGGGCCTGCTGGCCCTTGGCCTCGCCGCCGGCGCGTTCATCTATTTCGATTTATCAAAGCGCGGATGGAGCAGCGTTGCCGAATAAACCCATCCTCGATCCCGGTTTCGTTCCCGCGGCGGTGTGGACCCGCACCTGGCGGCGGCGCGTGCAACAGAGCGGTGGTGAGCCCCTCGCCATCGCTCTCGAGCGCGGGCCCGGGGCTGTTTCCGCCTTCCAAACCCACATCCTCCCGCACACCGGCGATTGCATCGCCCTCAACCATCGCCACGTCGAGCGCGCACTCAAATTCCTGCTCTGGCAGAAGGGCGGGCACAAGATCACCGTAGCCGGAAACCCGCGCATTGCCGAATTCCTCCGTGGCGTATATTCGCCCACGGGCGCGCGCGCGTTCGACTACGAATTCATGGGCAAGCGCGTCTACAAAGCGCCGTTCACCATCGAATCGTGCACTTTTGAGGATGCCCCGCGCCCGATGGAACAGGGCGCGCCACTCGGCCGCCACCTCGACGGCTGCCGCATCGGCTTCGACCTCGGCGGCAGCGACCGCAAGTGCGCGGCCATGATCGACGGCAACGTCGTCTTCACCGAAGAGGTAGTCTGGGACCCCTACTATCAAACCGACTCGCGCTATCATTTCGACGGCATTGACGACTCGCTTCGCCGCGCCGCCGCGCACCTGCCGCGAGTGGATGCCATCGGCGGCAGCGCCGCCGGCGTGTACATCGACAACGAGCCGCGCGTGGCCTCCATCTTCCGCGGCGTCTCGCCCGAGCAGTTCGAATCCGAGGTGCGTTTCATCTTCCACCGCCTGCGCGAGCGCTGGAACAACGTTCCCTTCCTGGTGGTCAACGACGGTGAAGTGGCCGCGCTGGGGGCTTCCATGGCGCTCCGCGACAACGCCGTTCTCGGAGTTTCCATGGGCACCAGCCAGGCCGCGGGCTACGTGACGCCGGAGGGCTTCATCACGGACTGGCTAAACGAGCTCGCCTTCGCCCCCATCGACTACCGCGAGAACGCTCCCCGCGACGAGTGGTCCGGCGACCTCGGCGTCGGCGCGCAGTATTTCTCCCAGCAGGCGGTGGCGCGGTTGTTGCCCCCCTCCGATGCGCCCTTCGCGCAACGTCTGCTGCGCACCCAGGAATTAATGACCGCGGGCGACCCGGGCGCCCGCCGGATATTCGAAACAATCGGCGCGTATTTCGGCTACGCTATCGCGCATTATGCGGAGTTTTACGAGCTGCGGCACGTAATGGTGATGGGGCGCGTCACCTCCGGCGAGGGCGGCGAAGTGATCCTCGCGGAAGCCCGCCGCGTTCTGGACGCGGAGTTCCCCGAACGCGCGGCCATCCAACTGCACCTGCCCGGCGAAAAGGACAAGCGCCACGGCCAGGCCGCCGCGGCGGCAACCCTCCCAAGGCTGGAGCAACGGCCATGACAACACGATTCGATGTGGGGCAGGTTTCCAACCTGCGGCGGGTTTTCAAACCGCCTGCCGTTGTGGAGCAGGCCATTGGCCTGCGAGGCTGCTTCCCAATTCGGTAAACCTTATGGAACTGAAAAATCCAAATTCCGACATCTTCATCCCCGACGGCGCCGCCCTCGACACGGCCCTCCAGCGCACCACGCACATGAGCGTGAGCGCCCATCAGGACGACATCGAGATCATGGCCTACCACGGCGTGGCCGAGTGCTTCGGCCGCACCGACCGCTGGTTCACCGGCGTGGTGGTCACCAACGGCGCGGGCAGCCCGCGCGCCGGCATCTACTCCGGGTGCAGCGATGCGGAGATGCAGAAAATCCGCGTCCTCGAGCAGCGCAAGGCCGCCTACGTAGGCGAGTATTCCTGCCAGCTCCAGCTCGGCTACCCGAGCGCCGCGGTGAAGGATCAGTCGAATGCGCCGGTGCGCGAAGAGCTCCAGACCATTTTCGCCGCCTGCCATCCCGAGGTGGTCTACCTGCATAATCTGGCCGACAAGCACGACACGCACATCGGCGTGGCCCTGCATTCGCTGGCCGCTCTGCGCGCGCTGCCCTACGCACAGAGGCCGAAAAAAGTCTATGGCTGCGAAGTCTGGCGCGATCTGGATTGGATGCCCGACGCGTACAAGCACGCGCTGCCCGTCTTTGAACGCTCCAACATCGCCGCCGCGCTGGTGGGCGTCTTCGATTCTCAGGTCAGCGGCGGCAAACGGTACGACCTCGCCACGGCCGGCCGCCGCCTGGCCAACGCCACCTATGCCAGCTCCCACGCCACCGACATCGAATCCGCTCTCACTTTCGCCATGGACCTGACGCCGCTCGTCACCGACCTCACCCTGTCGCCCGCGGATTACGTGCTTCGCTTTATCGACGAGTTTCGTGCCGACGTCGCCGGCCGCCTCGCCAGATGGAAGGCCTGAATGGACCAGCCCGTCCGCAGACATCCCGCATCGTGGGTGGCCACCCTCTACTTCGCCGAGGGCCTGCCGTTTTACGCCGTGAATCTCATGGCGCTCACGTTCTATCAGCGCATGGGCGTGAGCAACGCCGTCAATACGCTGGTCATCAGTCTGCTGGGCTGGCTGTGGACGCTGAAGCCGTTGTGGAGCCCGCTGCTGGAGATGTCCAAAACGAAGAAGTTTTTCGTGGTGCTGTTTCAGTTCGCGGGCGGCCTCAGTCTGGTTTTGCTGGCGTTGTGCCTTCCCCTGCAAGGCTATTTTCGATATTCCATCGCCATTTTCTTCTTAATTGCCTTCTGCTCCTCCACGCACGACATTGCCGCCGACGGCCTGTACATCGCCAGTCTCTCTCCGAAGGAGCAGGCCGCCTACGCGGGATGGCAGGGCGGCTTCTATAATGTCGCGCGCGTTTTCTCGCTGGGCGGGCTCATTTTTTTGGCCGGCGCCCTGCAGGAGAGGTTCCTGCGCGCGCACGTCTCCATGCCCATGGTGCACGCGTGGATGGCCATCTTCGCGGGCCTGGGCCTGCTGCTGGTCGCGCTCAGCCTGTATCACGCGCGCATGTTGCCGCCGGGCGGGGACGACCGGCATGCCGGAAGCTTCCAGGAGATGGCCGCCACCTTCAAAGATGTTGTGGTGAGTTTCTTTCGCAAACGCAGTATTTTCCTGCTCCTCGTCTTCATTTTTCTCTACCGCGCCGGAGAAGGACAGGTGGCCAAGATCGGTCCTCTCTTCCTGCAGGCGGACCGGCTCAAAGGCGGCCTCGGCCTCACCATGCAGCAGTTCGGGACCATCTACGGCACGTTCGGGAGCGCGGCCTTCATTCTGGGCAGCGTATGCGGCGGCTATTTCGCCTCGTGGCTGGGATTGAAGCGCGCGCTGCTCCCGCTCATCTGCATCCTGAACCTGCCCATGCTGGCTTATCTTTACCTCAGCGCGGCGCTTCCCGCCAACCCGGCTCTGATCACGGCGGCGATGAGCGTGGAAATGTTCGGCTACGGCTTCGGCTTTGTCGGCGTAATTCTGCTGATGATGCAGGAAATCGCGCCCGGCCGCTATCAAACCGCGCATTATGCGTTCGCGAATTCGCTAATGAACCTCGGCCTCATCGTACCCGGCGCGGTCAGCGGGCTGATCCAGATGCACATCGGGTATCGAAACTTTTTCCTATGGGCGCTGATTTCCGCCATCCCTTCCCTGGTCATGGCGCGTTTCATCCCCATTCGCGGCGGCGCCGAGTCGCCGATGCCAGAACCGGTGACGCCGGTCAGCGTGTAGATTCATGTCGAACGGTTCACTAAAAGCAATCATCCTCGCGGCAGGCCGGGAAGCCATGACCGCCGATGGCCACCCTCTGGTGTTGCAGACCCTGGGCGACCGCAGCATCCTCGAATGCGTCGTCGAAAACGCGCTGCAGGTGGTGCGTCCGGAGGATATTTACATCGTCGTCGGCTACTATCAGGACGACGTGAAGAAGCTCCTGGGCCCGAATTTCCACTACGTGGAGCAATGCGAGGCGCTGGGCACCGGCCACGCCGTGCTGCAGGCCGCCGAACCGCTCGGCAGTTTCGCGGGCAATGTGCTCATCCTCTACGGCGACACGCCGCTGTTCCGTCCGGCCTCCATCCGCGGGTTGCTGAACCGCCATCGTCTGCGCCAGGCGCACCTGACCCTGCTCACCGCCGTGGTGGATCGCCCGCTCCCGTACGGCCGCATCATTCGCGACGCCGGCGGTCAGATCATCGACATCATCGAGCAGGCCGCCGCCTCGCCCGAAGTCCGCGAAATCCGCGAATTGAACGTCGGCGCGTACGTGGTGGAAGCGGGCGCGCTCTTCTCCGCGTTGAGAAATCTGTCGCCGTCGCCGCTCGACGGCGAATACCGCCTCACCGACTGCGTGCACGAACTCATTCGCTCGGGCCTGCGCGTCGAGAGCTATCGGATTTACGACCAGGACGAAGTGCAGGGAATTAACACGCCCGAAGATCTGGAGCACGCCGGCCTCATCCTGCAGCAGCGGCTTTTTCGGCCGCGCCGCCAGGAGGAGCGCAATGTCATCACCTTCGGCACGGGCGGCTGGCGCGCCATCATCGGCGAAGGTTTCACCATGCACAACGTCCGCCGGCTCACCCAGGCGCTCTCCAACGAGATCACGCGCCAGGGCCAGGAACGGCGCGGCGTCATCGTCGGCTACGATCGCCGCTTTCTTTCGAAGCAGGCCGCCGAAGCCGCCGTCGAAGTGTTCGCCGGCAACAACATTCCCAGCATTCTTCTCAACGAGGATGCGCCCACGCCGCTCATCACCTACGCGACGGCGGTGAAGGGATCGGCGTACGGCCTCGCCTTCACCGCCAGCCACAACCCGCCGGAATGGAACGGGCTCAAAGTGTTTCACGGCGACGGCTCGCTGCTGCTGGAACACGAGACGCGCCAGATCGAGGTGGAGACCAACGCGCTGACGCCGGACGACGTGATCAAACTGGAACTGGACATCGCGCTCGAGGCCGGCATCGTCGAGTATGGCGACTTCACCAACGAATACGTCGATGCGGTGGAGAAGCTCATCGATCTGGAAGCGATTCGCAAAGCCGCTCTCCGCATCATTGTCGATCCCATGTACGGCGTGGGCCAGCTCACGCTCGGCACGGTGCTGACCGAGGCGCGCTGCCGCGTCACCTTCATTCACGACCGCCACAATCCGCTGTTCGGCGGCCGCTCGCCAGCCCCCAATCTGGAAGCGTTGCGAACGCTAAGTTCGCAAATGCAGCAGTACAAGTATGACGTCGGCCTGGCCATGGACGGCGACGCGGACCGCATCGCCATCGTGGACGAGCGCGGCGAATACATCTCCATCAACGACATTCTGCTGCTGCTCTACTGGTATCTGCACGAGGTGCGCGGGGAGCGCGGAGGCGTGGTGCGCAATCTGGCCACCAGTCATCTGCTCGATCGCCTGGCGCATCGCCTCGGCGAAGAGTGCTACGAGACGCCGGTGGGCTTCAAGCACATCGTGTCCGGCATGCTGGAACACAACGCGCTGCTGGGCGGCGAATCCTCCGGCGGGTTGACCATCCGCGGGCACATCCTCGGCAAGGACGGCATTTTCGCCTCGGCCCTGGTGGTGGAGATGCTGGCGCGCACCGGTCAGCGAATCTCCGCGCTGCTGGAACGCGTGTACGCGCTCACAGGCCGCCTCTACGATCTGGAAGAGGGCATCCCGGCAACACCCGAAATGCGCGTGGCCGTGCCCCGGCGCATGCAGGAAGCGCCCACCAGTCACATCGGCCCGTACGCGGTCACCGGCGCGTCCCATCTGGACGGCACCAAGATCCTGTTGGAGAACGATAACTGGGCGCTGCTGCGCTTCTCCGGCACCGAACCGGTTCTGCGCCTCGCCGTAGAGGCCGACTCCATGGAAAAGTGCCGCGAGCTGATCGCGTGGCTCCGCCAGTTTGTAACTGCCTGAGTTGACTTATGCGCTACGGCTATTTCGACAATTACAACCGCGAGTATGTGATCGAGCGTCCGGACATACCGGTTTCCTGGACTAACTATCTCGGGGTGAAAGGCCTTTGTACCGTCATCTCTCATAATGCCGGTGGCTACTCCTTCTTCCAACACGCCGAACACCACCGCGTCACGCGCTTCCGCCCCAATAGCGTGCCGCTGGACCGGCCGGGGCGCTATGTCTATCTGCGCGACGAGGACACCGGCGAGTATTGGTCGGTTTCCTGGCAGCCGGTGGGAAAGGATCTGGCTGAAGCCACCTATGAATGCCGGCACGGCCTGTCTTACTCGAAGTTCTCCTGCGACTATCGGCAGCTCCACGCCGAACAGACCGTGTTCATCCCGCTGGACGACGACGTGGAATTGTGGAACGTGCGCATTCGCAACACCGGTTCCGAGAAACGCACTCTGGGAATCTTCTCCTATGTGGAGTTCTCGTTCCATCACGTCGAGATCGACAACCAGAACTTTCAGATGAGTCTGTACGCCGCGGGGTCGAGTTACGACGACGGCGTCATCGAATACGATTTCTTCTACGAGCCGTGGACGTTTCACTACTTCACGTCCAATATCGAACCCGACAGCTTCGATTGCGTCCGCGACAAGTTTCTCGGCAATTACCGCACGGAGACGAACCCGCTGGCGGTGGAACAGGGGCACTGCAGCGGAAGCTCGGAACTGGGCGGTAATCACTGCGGCGCGCTCCACAAGCGCGTGACCATCGAACCCGGCACGGAGGCGCATCTTCTCTTCATGCTCGGCGTTGGCCCGCGCGCGAAAGGGCAGGAGATACGGCGTAAGTACTCCGCGCCCGGCGTGGTGGACCAGGCCTTTGGGGACCTGCGCTCGTACTGGGACCGCAAGACCGCGGTGTTCCAGTGCGCCACGCCCCACCCGGCGCTCGACACCATGGTGAACACGTGGAACCTATACCAGGCGGAGACCTGCGTGGTCTGGTCGCGCTTCGCCTCGTTCATCGAAGTCGGCGGGCGCACCGGCCTCGGGTATCGCGATACGTCCCAGGACATCATGAGCGTGGTGCACTCCAACCCGGGTAAGTGCCGCCAGCGTATCATCGAGTTACTCCGGGGCCAGGTAAGTCAGGGTTACGGGCTGCATCTGTTCGACCCCGACTGGTTCGACCCGGAGAAACAGAACGCGCCGAAGTTCAAATCACCCACGGTCACGCCCACTCCCGACCGCAAGAGCCTCATTCACGGCATCGAAGACGTGTGCTCCGACGACGCGCTGTGGATCGTGGTCTCAGTTTGCGAGTACGCGAAGGAGACCGGCGATCTCGCGCTGTTCGACGAGCTGGCGCCGTTCGCCGACGAAGGACAGGCCACCGTCTACGAACACCTCCGGCGCGCCCTCGATTTTTCCGCCGAGCAGGTTGGCCCCACCGGCATTTGCAAGGGCCTCCGCGCCGACTGGAACGACTGCCTGAATCTGGGCGGCGGCGAAAGCGCCATGGTGTCGTTTCTGCACCACTGGGCGCTGCGCGCTTTCGTCGAGGCGGCCGAGTATCTGGGCCGCGCCGAAGACGCCCGGCGTTACACCGAGCTGGCCGGCAAAGTGCGTGCGGCCTGCGAAACCGAACTGTGGGACGGCGAATGGTACATCCGCGGCATTACCGCGAAGGGCGTTCGCATCGGCGCCAGCGCCAACGAGGAAGGCAAGGTTTTCATCGAGAGCAACACCTGGGCGGTTGTGTCCGACGCCGCCTCGCCGGAGCGCGGCCTCTCGTGCATGGACGCCGTGGACCGGCGCCTCTATTCGAAGTACGGCATTCATCTGCTCTGGCCGGCGTTCTCGAAACCGGATGACGACATCGGCTTTGTCACCCGCGTGTATAAGGGCGTCAAGGAAAACGCGGCCATCTTCA